>JASFWR010000385.1:0-3567 GCA_050049155.1 Planctomycetota bacterium
ATGGGTCCGGTCCCACGCGATGGCGTAGGTCCGAACCGGGTCAGGCCGGGAACGGAGCAGCCCTAAGGTCCTCACGTCAGGCGCGAGGTGCCCGGGCCCTTCGGCGCGCGCGGTCCTCCCTCCGGGGGAGGACGCCTGGGACTCGTCGCAGCCGGGCCCCCTGCTGCGGCGGGACCCCCTGCTGCGGCGGGATCCCCTGCTGCGGCGGTCGACCCGGCGGCAGCGGGGAACCCCGCAGCGGCAGGTCTCCCTCGGCGGACCCCGCGCCGCCAGCGCGCTCCGCGCCCGAGCGCCCAGAGAACGGCCCACGCTGGTGGGGGCCGCGCCGCGAGGGGTTATCCTGCTCCCCGGCGCCGGCGCGGCGCTGCCCTCGATGTCCTACCTCGTCCTCGCCCGAAAGTACCGACCGCGCACCTTCGCGGAGGTGGCGGGTCAGGACGTGGTGACCCGGACCCTGCGGGGCGCCATCGCCGAGGACCGCGTCGGCCACGCCTACCTGTTCTTCGGGCCGCGCGGGACGGGCAAGACCACCTCGGCGCGCCTCTTCGCCAAGGCGCTGAACTGCGAGCAGGGGCCGACCGCGGAGCCCTGCGGGAGCTGCGCGCGGTGCGAGGCCTACGACGCCGGCACCGAGGCCGACCTCATCGAGATCGACGCGGCGTCCAATACGAGCGTCGACCACGTGCGCGGGCTCCGGGACCAGGCCTCCTACGTCCCCCTCGCCGCGCGCTTCAAGGTGTTCCTCATCGACGAGGTGCACATGCTCTCCAAGAGCGCGTTCAACGCGCTCCTGAAGACGCTCGAGGAGCCGCCGCCCCACGTGAAGTTCCTCTTCGCGACCACCGAGCTCCACAAGGTCCCGGACACGGTCGTCTCCCGCTGCCAGGTCCTCCGGCTCTCCGCCCTCTCGGAGGCGCAGATCCGGTCGAGGCTGGACGAGGTGTTCACCGCCGAGGCGATCGAGGCCGAGGACGGGGTGACCGCGCAGATCGCGCGCCTCGCCCGCGGCGGCATGCGGGACGCCCTCTCCCTCGCGGACCAGCTCCTCGCCCAGGTGGGCCGCGCGCCGCGCCTCGCGGACACCGACCGGCTCGCCGGTGAGGGGACGAGCGAGGCCGTCGAGGCGGTGCTCGAGGCCATCCGCGCCGCCGACCCCGCGGCGCTCCTCGCGGCGTTGCCGGCGCGGGAGGGGGAGGAGCCCGCCTTCCTGGACGCCCTCCTCGGGTACCTGCGCACGGCCCTCGTGCTCGCCCTCGTGGGGGAGGACGCGCCCATGGCCGCGGGCGCCGCGAGCGCGGAGAGCCGCGCTCGGATGGCGGCCCTCGCCAAGGCCTTCGGCGCGGCCCGGGTCGAGCTGTTGCTCCAGGAGCTACTCCACGCCCGCGAGCGCATGGGGCCGGTGCACATGAGGGCCCACGCGCGCCTGGTGCTCGAGACCACCCTGCTGGACCTCTGCCGCCCCGAGGCGACCATGCCGGTGGACGAGATGTGCCGCCGGCTGGAGGCCCTGGAGGCGCGGCTGGGGGGCGCGCCCGCCCCGCAGCCGGCGACCGCTCCCGCCCCGCCGGCGCCGGCCCAGCAGGCCCAGGCGCCCCGGCTGCAAGCCAGCGCGGCCCCGGCGGCACCTGCACCTCCCGCGGCGCCCAGCGCCTACGTCCCGCCGTCCCGCCGCGCGCCCGAGGCGTCCACCGCCGCGCCCCAGCCGGCGCCCGCCCCGGCACCCGCCGCAGCACCCGCCGCTACACCCGCCGCTACACCCGCCGGGGGCCGCGCCGAGGTGCGGGTCCAGGAGACCCCCGACCGGCGACCGCCCTCGGCCCGGGACCGACGGGCTCCTGCCAAGGCCGCCCGCGTGCAGACCAACAGCACGGCCGACCGCTGGACCGGCTTCCTCGACGACCTGAGCCGGCGCTCCGCCGACCTCGCGGCGCTCATCTCCCGCAAGGGCGAGCTGGTGCGCGAGAGCAACGGGGTGGCGCCCCTGAAGGTCCGGGGACTGTCGCCGCAGGAGCTGGGCCTCATGGAGGCGCCGGAGGCGCGGGCGGCGCTCGGTGCGGCCTTCGAGGCCGTGTCCGGCGGCGGCGTCCGGCTCAAGGTCGAGATCCACCGGGCCGGCGGCGCGGACGACGGGTTCACGCGCGAGATCACGGAGCTCTTCGGCGGCCGCGTCGAGGAGTGAACGCAACCAAGGAGAGCGATCATGAGCGGGTCTTTCGGAGACATGGGCAACCTGCTGTCCCAGGCGCAGGAGATGGACCGCAGGGTCCGCGAGGCGCTCGAGGAGCTGGGTGAGGCCCGAATCGACGGCACTGCCGGGGGCGGCGCGGTCGGCGCGACCGTGGACGGGCTCGGGCAGGTGCAGGGGGTGACGGTCTCCGAGGAGGCGCTCCGCGCGTCGGACCGAGCCGGCGTCGAGGAGCTCGTGCTCGCCGCCCTCCGCGACGCCCAGGGCCGCGCGAAGCGTCAGCGCATCGAGCGCCTGACGAAGGTCACCGGGGGCGTGCAGCTCCCCTGGTTCTCCTGAGCGCGGTGAGCCCACGGAATCCACGGCCGCGGCCTCGTCGAATTCGACGGGTCGCGCCCCAGTCCACCGCGTCTCAGTCCACCGCGTCTCCGTCCACCGCGCCCCAGCACATCGCACCCGATTCCACCACGTCATGGCCTACCCCGCGCCCGTCGAGGCCCTCGTCCGCGCCTTCGAGGCGCTCCCCGGCGTGGGCCGGGTGAGCGCCGAGCGGCTGACCTTCCACGTGCTCCGCGACGGCGGCGCGGGCCGGTCCCTGCGGGACGGGCTCTCGGCCGCCCTGGAGAACGCGCGCCGCTGCGCCGAGTGCGGCAACGTCTGCGAGGGCAAGGTCTGCGAGGTGTGCGCGGACGAGGCCCGGGACGCCGCGACCCTCGCGGTCGTCGAGGAGCCGAGGCACGTGGAGGCGCTCGAGCGCGCCGGCGTGTTCCGCGGGCGGTACCACGTGCTCATGGGCGCCCTCAACCCGGCGGACGGGACCGAGGAGCGGCACCTCGCCGTGGAGGCGCTCCTGCGCCGGGTCCGGGAGGGGGGCGTGACGGAGGTGATCCTGGCCACCGACCCCGACAAGGAGGGCGAGGCCACCGCGCTCCTGGTGCTCGACGCCCTGGAGGCGGCGGGGACCGAGGGCGTCACCGTGACCCGCCTGGCGCGGGGCCTGCCGGCCGGGAGCGCCATCGAGTACCTCCACAAGGGGGTCCTGGAGGACGCCCTGGAGGACCGCAGGGCCATCCGGCGCCGCCAGGGGTAGGGGCCCCGAGCGGGCGCCCGTGGCAGGTGCTCCAGGCTGGTGCCCCAGGTGGGCGCTTCGGGCAGGTCCTCCCCGTCCGGGCTACGGGATTCCGCCGCTTCGGCCGATACAGCCCGGCGATGGCGAAGCTCGGCCTCAACCACGGATTGCACCAGCGCCAGGACATGGTCCTGGCGCCCAGGATGCTGCAGGCCATCGAGGTGCTCGCGCTGCCCGGCGCGGACCTCGAGGGCTGGCTGATGGAGCAGGCCGAGGGCAACGAGGCGCTCGTGGTCGAGGCGCCCGCGGAGGC
>JASFWR010000081.1:0-11648 GCA_050049155.1 Planctomycetota bacterium
GACGGGAGGGCACCTCGCGCGCGTCCGCCGCTTGGGCCCTTCGCTGCCCGAGGGGCCCCATATCTGGGGTTGATGGGCTCGATCGGGGCCCAGGGGCACACCATCTAGTGGTGCCAGTGCGCTGGGAGACGGCGGTCGTAAGGTGTGGCCAGGCAGCGGCTTACAACTTCCGAGAGATTGCGGTGCGGGTGCCTTGTGCGGGGGCGGGTGGCACTGCAAGCTACCCGGGTGGCAAGGAATGGCACAGAAAGGCAGCAGCAGGCAGTGAGGGTCGACCGATGACCCCCGCTCGCCGCAGGCGCTTCCTCGGCCCGTCCGAGCACACCGTCGACAAGAAGGGCCGCATGTCCTTCGCGAAGCGCTTCCAGGACGCCCTGGACCGCGACGGGGAGAACCGGCCCTACGGGGTCATGTGCCTCGAGCCCTCCCACGGCCGCTGCATCTGGGTCTTCAACGACGAGGGCTTCGACCAGGAGATGGAGGGCTTCGGGACCGGGGCCTTCGCCTCCGAGGGCGCGGCCGACCTCGACAGCCAGCGCGACTTCTTCGAGTTCGTGGCCGAGTTCACCCTCGACACCTCGGGCCGCCTCGTGCTCCCGGCCCGCTTCCGCGAGATCGCGGGGATCACCGACGAGGTCGTCGCCGTGGGCATGCGCAGCCGCGCCGAGATCTGGGCCAAGGACCGCTGGGACGACCGGCACCGCGGCTCGAAGTCCCCGCTCCACCGCGGTGGGGCCCCGGAGGTGCAGGCGTGAGCACCCTCCGAACCACCACTCCGGAGCCCGGGTCCGTCCCCCCGCTCCGCTGTCTCCAGCTGAACGTTCGCTCTGCGATGACGGATCCCACAAGTGACGGAAACGTGCACGTCCCCGTGCTGGCCCAGGAAGTCACGCGTCTGCTGGGGGGTAGACGCGACCGCGACGACCTGTGCGGCCTGCTGGTGGACGCGACGCTGGGTGCCGGGGGGCACTCAGCACTCCTGCTCGAGCGCTTCCCGCGCCTCAGCCTTCTGGGGGTGGACCAGGATCCCGAGATCCTGTCCATCGCTCGGGGGCGTCTCGAGCCCTTCCAATCCCGCGTGCGCACCGAGCACGCGCGGATGTCCGAGCTGGGGGGCCTCCTCGCGGAGGTCGACGAGCCGGTGGTGGGGGTCCTCATGGACCTCGGCGCCAGCTCCCTGCAGCTCGACCGGCCCGAGCGCGGCTTCTCGTTCTCCTGGGACGGGCCCCTGGACATGCGGATGGACCCGCGCCGCCAGCGCAGCGCCGCCGACATCGTCAACCAGTGGGACGAGGGCGACCTCGCCGACCTCTTCTTCCACGAGGGGGGGGAGCGCGGCGCCCGCAAGGTGGCCCGGGCCATCGTGGACGCCCGCCGCCGGGCCCCGTTCCGGCGCACCCGCGCCCTCAGCGAACTCGTGGCCCTCAGCCTGGGCCGCCCGATCCGCTCCCAGGCGCGGCCGGACGGCGGCCGCCAGGGCTCCGGCAAGGCCTCCATCCACCCCGCCACGCGGGTGTTCCAGGCCCTCCGGCGGGCTGTCAACGAGGAGGCGGAGGAGCTGGAGGCCGGCCTCGGCGCCGCCCTGGAGCACCTGGCCCCCGGCGGCCGCCTGCTTGCGATCTCCTTCCACAGCGGCGAGGACGCCGTGGTGAAGCGCTTCCTCGCCTCGGGCGCCCGGGAGGGCGACTGGGACCTCCTGACCCGCCGCCCCGTCGAGGCCACCCCCGAGGAGGTCCGTTCCAACCCCCGCTCCCGGTCCGCCAAGCTGCGGGTCGGGGAGCGCCTCTCCAGCGACGGAGACCGAGCATGATCCGCGCCGCCCTCTCCGTGCTGCTGTGCGCCTCGACCCTGGCGGTCGGCGCCCTCACCGCCAGCGTCCAGGTCGGGAACTTCGAGGCCGCGGCCGAGCTCGACCGCCTCACCCGGGAGTCGGAGTGGAACCTCCGCCGCTGCAGCGGGCTGAGAGTCGAGCTGGAACGATTTGAATTCGACCTCGCCGCAGAACAGACTCGGCGGGACGCGGATCTCACCGCAATGAGCCTCCGCTGACCCTTCCCGGGCGCCGCATCGCACACGGCCGCCCCGGGGATCACCGCACCGAACCGAAGGCCACGTTCCCTGGAGGGGGAGCCTGCTGCACCAACTGATGGGGGGGCGTTCCACACGCCGGCCCGCCGGGAACCCGTTCGTTCCCGCCACGGCCGTGTATCCCGAGGCAGCGTCGGGGCTCCGCCCCGCCGGGGTCTTCGTCCTCGTCGGGTTGGTGTTCGCCGCGGTGCTCCTGCGGTCCTTCTACATCCAGGTCTTCGCCGAGGGCCGTCAGCCCGACGCGGTGCGAGAGGTCGCCTCCCCGACCCCGGCCTTCTCGATCGTCGACCGCGAGGGCGTGCCCCTGGCCCTCTCCGTCGAGACCTTCGACGTCACGGTCTCCCCGCGCTCCATGTGGCGGTCGCACACGCCCGATCGCATGGCGCGGCGGATCGCCGAGGCCCTCCAGGTCGACGAGCGCGCCGCCGCCGCCGGCGCCGCGAGCCCCGACGAGGGGGAGGTGCTGGCCCGCTCCATGCCGCCGACCTTCAGCCGCGGCGACCTCCCCGGCCGGGTGGTGCCCGAGGACCCCGCGCTGCTGCGCTTCGCGGGGGACCGCGCGGCGGCCGTGCGGGCCTACCTCCAGCGCGGGACCGCCCGGGAGGACGGGACGCCCGTGCCCCTCCGCGGGCTGGACCTCGTCCCCCTCCCGGGCGCCGACCGCGGCGCCGCGGAGTGGACCCTGGCCATGGAGCCCGTGGTCCTCCTGAGCGCCGAGGTTCGAGGTGAGCAGCTGGGCGTCCGCCTGACCTCGGACGGCCGGGAGGTCGCGCCGAGCCCGGACCGCTGGACCCGTCGGCTGCTCGACGACCTCGTGGGCCTCGTGGGCGAGGCGAGCATCCTCGCGTCCCTCGCCGACGGCCGCCGCCGCGAGCTCGAGCAGGCGCCGTCCATCGAGCGGGGCGAGCTCCTCCGGGAGCTGGTCTGGGCCGAGCTCTTCCCCACGCGCTTCCGCGTCCTCGCCCGCGGCGTCGACCCGGTCCGCGGGCACCGCCTGCAGGAGGTCCTCCGCGAGGAGGGCGTGTCGGCCTGGCAGCTCCAGCTGGCGCCGCGCATCGAGCGGCGTCACCCGACGCGGCCGGGCGGGCTCCCGGTCGCCCCCGATGCCGAGCTCGCGCTCGAGCGGACCGACGACGCCTTCGGCCTGCTCGGCCACTGGGGCGTGCTCGACGAGGGGCGCGCGGACCTTTGGGCCCGCAGGGACCGCGCCGAGCGCCCGCACCTCCTGCCCTGGGAGTCCGCCGAGGATCCGTTCCTCGCGTACCGCGAGTCCCTCGTGGTCGAGCGCAAGCCCTGGAGCGGGGTGGAGCTCCTGGCGCGCACGGAGATCGAGAACGGACCCTGGTCGGATCTCGTGGACGAGGTGCGCGGGCGCACCCACACCTACCGCAGCCGGGTGCTCGCCCGGGACCGCCGGCGGTCCTGGGAGGGGAGCGTCCCCGATTACTTCCTCGGGGCCACCGAGGGCACCGAGGTCCCCGCCGTGGTCTCGACCCTCGACGCGCACCTCCAGGAGGTCGTGCACGCCGAACTCGGGCGGATGATGGAGACCCACCGTCCCGCCATGGCGATGGCCATCGTGGTGGACGTGGAGACCGGCGACGTACTGGCCCTCGACAGTCGCTCCGCCTACGCCTACTCGGGCTTCGCGCCCCTGCTCCACGTGTTCACGCCGGGGTCGACCTTCAAGGCGGTGATCATGGCCCTCGCGCTGGACGCGGGGACCACGCGGCCCGAGCGCACCTACCGGACCTTCGCGGCCGAGGGCGGGCTGCGCCTCCCCGGCCGGCGGATCCGCGAGGCGGAGGGCGCCCCCGATGCCGCGCGGATCTCCGCGGCGGAGGGGCTCGCCTTCTCCTGCAACGCGGTGCTCGTGCAGGTGGCCCACGAGATGGAGGCGGCCCACATCCGCGACCGGCTCGTGGCGCTGGGCTACGACGCGTCCCCGGGCGCCGGCCTCGGTCCGGAGCGGGCCGGTCGGATCACGCCGCTCCGCAAGGGGACCTGGAGCCGCAACCAGACCCACGCCTCGGTGGCCTTCGGGCACGAGGTGGGGGTGACGCTCTGGCAGCACGCCGCGGCCCTCGCCACCATCCTGCGCGGCGGGGAGCGGCGGCCCCTGCGGCTGCTGCGGGGCATCGAGCGCGGCGACGAGGCCTGGGACCTCGAGCTCCCCGAGGGGGACCGCGTGCTCGGCGAGCAGGCCTGCGCCGAGGTGCGGTCCATGATGGCCCTCGGCGCGGAGATCGGCACCGGGCGCCAGATCGCCAACCCCGGGGACCACCCCGAGTTCGAGTGGATCGGGACCAAGACCGGGACGACGGAGAAGGTCAGCACCGAGCTCTGCGTCCACCTCGAGATGGAGGCCCTCGCGCGCTTCGCCCGGGAGGGGCGGCGCTGGACCGCGGCGGACCGGCGGGCGCTCTTCCAGCAGGCCAAGCCCCACCGGCGGAGGACCTGCTACACGTCGTCGATCTGCGCGGCCGGGCGGGTGGTCACCTCCGACGGCCCCCGCGAGGTCATGGTGCTCGTGGTCGCCGACGACGCCACCGGCCCGGAGCGCTTCGGGTCCCGCGTGACGGGCGGCGCGGCCATCGCGATCCTGCGCCAGGCCCTCGGCCTCTCGCGTACGCCCGACGGCGCCGCCGACCCCGCCGCGCCGGCGGCGGGCGGCGGCCGCCCCGTGCTCTTCGAGCAGGCGAGCCGCGGCGGCGCCCCCGGCGGCCGCCCCTTCGACGCCTCCTGGCTCGACGAGGACCTGCCCTGGACCCGGCTCCCCGGTGATGAGGGCGACGGGGACGAGGGCGAGGGGGGCGGCCGATGAGCGTGCGGGCCATGGAGGACCCCTCCACGCCCGGCGGCGCGCCGACCCTCGGCGCCCTGCTGGAGGAGTTCGGCGGAGCGGCCCTGGACGCGCGGTCCGGCGCGGCCCTGTCCCCCTCGGACCCGCGCCTGGGCGCGACGCCGGCGGACGCCCACCAGGACTCCCGGCGGGTGGCGCCCGGCGACCTCTTCTTCGGGCTCCCCGGTCACCGCGTGGACGGGGCCGGCTTCGTGCCGGAGGTGCTCGAGCGCGGGGCGCTCGCGGCCCTCGTGCCCGAGGGAGCGGAGGTGGCTCCGGCGCACCCGGGACCTGGCGCAGCGGGCGCCAGCGGCGACGGCGCCCGGGCGGTCGCCACCGGGCTCGTCGTGTCCGAGGGCGCTGCGTCCGAGGGCGCTGCGTCGGAGCTCCCTGCGTCCGGGATCCTCTGGCGGCACGCCCGCGCCGCGGACCTGGTCGGTCCGGTGAGCAGCCGGGTCCACGGCTCCCCCGACGTGGCGCTCGACCTCGTGGGCATCACCGGGACCAACGGGAAGACCTCCGTGGCCCACCTCGCCGGCGAGCTCCTCGAGGCGGTGGGGCGACGTCCCGCCGTGCTGGGGACCGCGGGGCACCGCCTCGCTGGCCCTGCCGGTCCGGTGCACGTCGCCGCCACCCACACCACCCCCGAGGTGACGGAGCTCGTGCGCCTGATGGCGCGGCACCGCTCCGCGGGCGGCGACGCCTGCCTGATGGAGGTCAGCTCCCACGCCCTGGTCCAGGGGCGCGTGCAGGGCCTGGAGCTCGAGGTGGGGGCGTTCACGAACCTCACCCGGGAGCACCTCGACTACCACGGCACCATGGAGGAGTACGGGCGGGCCAAGGCGCGCCTCTGGGACCACGTGCGGCCGGGCGGGACCGCGGTGATCGCCGGCCACGACGACGGCGCGCGGCGCATGCGCGAGGCGGCCGAGGCGCGCGGGCTGCGGGTCCTCTCCGTGGACGTGGAGCGCGTGGCGGACCTGTGGGCCAGGGACCTGGAGCCCGTCGAGGGCGGGACCGGCCTCGTGCTCGAGGGGCTCGTGGAGGAGCCCGCGCAGGTCCTGCTCCCGCTCCGGGGCCAGCACAACGTGGAGAACGCCCTCGTCGCCGCCGGCATCGCGGTCTCCCTCGGGGCGGACCGGCGAGAGGTCCTTCGCGCCCTGGAGGGCGTGACCGCGCCTCCCGGGCGGCTCGAGCCGGTGCCCCTCCCGGACGGCCTCGCGGACCGCGGGTTGGAGGTCCTCGTGGACTACGCCCACAGCCCCGACGCCCTCGATCGGGTGCTCGCCTCCCTGCGCGGGCGGCTCGACCGTGCCGGCCGCGGGCGGCTCCTGTGCGTCTTCGGCTGCGGGGGCGACCGCGACCGCGGCAAGCGCGCGGAGATGGGGGCCGCCGCGGCCCGCTGGAGCGACCTCGCGGTGGTCACCAGCGACAACCCGAGGTCCGAGGACCCCGCGGCCATCGCCCGCGAGGTGATGCGCGGCGCCACCGAGGCCGCGGGCGTCCCCGGGGCGGAGCCCCCGGTCGTCGAGCTCGACCGGCGCGCGGCCATCGCGGCCGCCCTCCGGCGGGCCCGGGGTGGGGACGTGGTCCTGATCGCGGGCAAGGGGCACGAGACCACCCAGACCGTCGCAGGGGAGTCCCGGCCCTTCGACGACCGCGTCGTGGCCGCCGAGGTCCTCGCGGACCTCGACGCCGCGGTGGACGCCGAGGTGGACCCCGAGATGGACACCGCGACCGCCGGTCAGGGAGGTGCGAGGTGATCCCGACGCTCCTCTCCGACCTCCACGCGGCCTGCGCCGTGGCGTGGTGCGCGGGCGACGCCGATCCCGCCGGCGTGCGGGTCCGCGGCGTCACCACCGACTCCCGGGGGGACGCCGCGGGGCGCCTCTTCGTCGGGGTCCCGGGCGCGAGGTTCGACGGCGCGGCCTTCGCCGCCGACGCCGCGGCGCAGGGCGCGGTGGCGATCCTCGCCCAGGAGGGGCCGGGCGTCCGCGAGTCCCTGGAGCAGGTGGCCCGCGAGCACGGCGTCCCCGTCGCCACGTGCGCGGACGCGGTGGCGGCGCTGGCGGCCATGGGGGCGGCCGTGAGGGCGCGGTCCACCGCCCGGGTCGTGGGGATCACCGGCTCCTGCGGCAAGACCTCCACCAAGGAGATCCTCGCCACCCTGCTCGGCGCCGCGCGCGAGACCGTCGCGAGCCGCGCCTCCTTCAACAACCACATCGGCGTGCCCCTCACCCTGCTCGAGGTGGAGGAGAGCACCGAGGCGCTGGTGGTGGAGATCGGCACGAACCACCCGGGCGAGATCGCGCCCCTCGCCGCCCTCGCGCGCCCGCACGTGGCGGTGGTCACCAACGTGGGGCGCTCCCACCTCGCCGGCCTCGGCAGCCTGGAGGGCGTCGCCCGGGAGAAGGGGGCGCTCGTGGAGGCGCTCTCCGCCGGCGGGACGGCGATCCTCAACCTGGACTGCCCGCGGACGCCGGACCTCCGATCCCGCGCCCGAGCGGGCGTGCGCGTGCTCACCTTCTCGGTGGCGGGCCGAGAGGGCGCCGACGTCCGGGCCGAGGACCTGCGCGTGGGCGCGGACGGGACCCGCTTCGTCCTGCAGGGAGGCGCCGTCCCCGCGGCGGTCCGCGGCGAGGTCGTCCACCTCCCGCTGCTGGGCGAGCACGCGGCGGCCAACGCCCTCGCCGCCCTGGCCGTGGTCTTCGCCCTCGGCGCGGAGCCGCGGTCGGCGCTCGACGCCACCGGCGCCCTCCGCCCCGCCCCTCACCGCCTCGAGCCCTCGAGCGCCGGCGGCGTCGCCGTGATCGACGACGCCTACAACGCCAACCCGGAGTCGGTCGGCGCCGCGGCGCGGCTGCTGGCTCGCATGGATGGTGCGGCAGCGGCCGGCGCCAATGCGCCGGATGCTCCCACTGGCGGGCGCGCGACCACCCGCTGGCTCGCCCTCGGCGAGATGGGGGAGCTCGGGGACGACTCCGTGGCCCTGCACCGCGAGGTCGGCGCGCTCGTGGCAGCCCTCCGCCTCGACCGGCTCGTCGTGGTGGGCGCCGCGGACGAAGGCGGCCCGCTGGCGGCCCTCGGGGCCGCCGCCAGGGAGGGCGGGGTCGACGTGACCCAGGCTGCCTCCATCGAGGACGCCGCCCGCGTCCTCTCCGACCCCGACCAAGGCCTCGCCCCCGGCGACGTGCTGCTCGTGAAGGCGAGCCGCGCCGCCGGGCTCGAGGCCCTCGCGGACCGGGTCCGCGCGTCCCTGGACGCCCGGACCACCCACCCCCTCGACCGGCGCGGCGCCGAGGTGCTGACTTGATCTTCGAGCTCTTCCCGTCCCTGCTCGACGCGGCCTCGATCTCCTTCAGGGCGGTCATGGCGGCCACGACGGCCATGGTCCTCACCCTCCTGCTGGGGGGGCCCACCATCGCCTGGCTCCGGCGGCACCGGGTGGGCGAGAACACGTCCAAGACGGACTCCGCCGAGCTCGCGCGGCTCGCCGAGGAGTCGGGCAAGAACGCCACGACGACCATGGGGGGGAGCTTCCTGATCGTCTCCCTGGTGCTGAGCGTGCTGCTCTGGTGCGACCTCGGGAACCTCCAGGTGGTGCTGGGCCTCGTGCTCGTGGTCGGCCTCGCCGCCGTGGGCTTCGTGGACGACTACCTCAAGCTCTCGGTCGAGGGCTCCCAGGGGCTCTCGGCGAAGGCGAAGCTCGGCGGGCAGACCATCGCCGTCCTGTTCGTGGTCGGCGCCTTCGCCTGGTACGCCCACGCCTCGGGGCGGTACTCGCTGCTCTCGGTGCACCCGCCCTTCTTCAAGGACCTGGTGCTGCCGCTCGGCGACACCCTGATCGGGACCCTCGCCTTCATCTTCTTCGGGTGGCTGGTCATCGCCGGCACGTCGAACGCCACCAACATCACGGACGGCATGGACGGGCTCCTGGCCGGGTGCGTGGTGCTGTCGGGCACGGCGCTCGCGGTGTTCTGCTACGTCACGGGGCGCTCGGACTGGACCCTCTACCTCGACCTCCCCTACATCCCGGAGGCGGCGGAGATGACGGTGGTGGGCGCGGCCATGGTCGGGTCGTGCCTCGGGTTCCTCTGGTTCAACGCCCACCCCGCGGACGTGTTCATGGGGGACTCCGGGTCCCTGCCCATCGGCGGGCTCATGGCCTGGATGGCCGTGGTGGCGAAGCAGGAGCTGGTCCTCCCCGTCCTCGGCTTCGTGTTCTTCGCCGAGATGGGCTCCAGCGCCCTGCAGCGGGTCTGGTTCAAGGTCTCCGGCGGCCAGCGGCTGTTCACCATGGCGCCCATCCACCACGGGCTGCAGACCACGGGCGGGATCTTCCGCCCCGGCGGCCGCCGCTGGCACGAGGTGAAGATCGTGACCCGCGCCTGGATCGTCGCCGCCGTCTGCGCCATGGCGAGCCTGGCCCTCATGAAGGTGCGCTGATGGTGATGGCGGCGGGTTCGAACTCGGGGGGGGCCTCGCCCCTCCAGCGGCTCCAGGCCCTCGTCCCGAGCGGCGGGTCCATCCACCCCGCGGACCCGCGCAACGCGCTCCTGTTCACGACGCTCGCCCTGCTGGCGTTCGGGATGCTGATCCAGCTCTCCCACGCCTCCACGACCCTCCCCGCCGCCGAGTTCGCCAGCGCCATGCGCGAGCAGCTGCTCTTCCGGCTGACCGGCGTCGGGATGCTGCTCGGCGGGCTCCTCATCGGCCCGCGGGGGGTCGAGCGGCTGATCCCGGCCGCCACGGTCCTGTGCACCGTCGGCCTCGTCCTCGTGTTCGTGCCGGGCTTCGAGCAGCCCATCAACGGCGCCCACCGCTGGATCCGGATCCTCGGGCGCGGGCCCTCGATCCAGCCCTCGGAGATCGCCCGCGTGGTCTTCGTCCTCTGGGTCGCGCGCCGCTGCACCATGCTCGAGGGGGAGCTCCGGAGCTTCCGCCGGGGCTTCGTCCCGACGCTGCTCGTGGGGCTGCTCGCCGGCGGGCTGATCTTCCGGGAGCCCGACCTCGGCGGCGCCCTGCTCTTCCTCCTCTGCTTCGGCCTGACCCTCTTCGTCGGCGGCGCGCGCACGCAGCACGTGGCGCTGGTGGCCGTGGTGGCCTCGGCGCTCATGCTCGTGGCCCTGAGCACCTTCTCCCACGTGTCCGAGCGCTTCGCCGTGTGGATGGGGGACTCGACCAACTCCCAGGTCACCCGGGCGAGCGAGGCCATGGCCTCGGGGGGCGTCACCGGCGTGGGCTTCGGGCAGGGCGGCTTCCGCAACGCCGGACTCCAGTACACCCAGACCGACTACGCCCTCGCCCTCGTGGGGCAGGAGTTCGGGCTCCCCGGGCTCCTGATCGTCGTGGGCCTCTTCGGCGCCTTCGTCTGGTTCTCCCTGCGCCTCGTCCTCGCCGTGCGCGACCGCTTCGCGGCGCTCGCCGCCTTCGGCCTCACGCTCTCCGTGGCCCTCCAGGCCATGGTCCACCTCCAGGTGGTCACCCAGCTCGCCCCGCCCAAGGGCATGGCGCTCCCGTTCCTCTCGGACGGCGGGAGCTCCCTCCTGGCCTCCTGCCTCGCGGCGGGCCTGGCCCTCGGCGCCGCGCGCCCCCGCGACCTCCGAACCGCACCCCGAACCTGAGCCTCCAACCATGCAGCCCATCGAACGATACGCCGTCGTCACCTTGCTCTTCCTCGTCGTGCTGGTGGTGGTCGGCGCCCTCTGGGACGACGGCGAGGTCGGCGCGGCCGGGCCGCCGGCGGAGGCGATCACGCGCGCGGCGGGGGCCCCGGCCGGGTCTGCTGCCGGGTCTCCTACTGGGTCCGCCGCCCCCCGCACCACGGCCTCCCGCACCACCGGGCGCGGGCTGCCCCTGAACACCCGCGAGCCGGCGGCGGAGACGACCCGGCAGCCCACGGAGCCCCAGGCCTCGCGCTGGTCCGCCTCTGGCGCGAACGCCGATGGCGGCGGCGCCGCGGCCCCTGCGCCCTCCTCGACCCCAGCTCCGCCGGCGGGGGGCGCCGGCCCCGCCATGGGGAACCCCTACGCGAGCCGCCCGTCGGGCCCCGCGAGGGCGCCGAGCGCCGAGGAGCTCTCCTCCGCCCTGCGCCGCGAGTCGACGCGGCCCGCGGGCGGCTACCTGAACCCCCAGGAGCTGGCGTCGGCGTTGGGCCGAGGTGCTTCCGGCATGGAATCCGTCGCCCGCCCGGCGATCGCCGCCGCGGCGCCCACCGCCGGCTCCAGGTCCGCGCCCGCGCCCGCGCCAGCCGCTGCCACGCGGGACTACACGATCCGGTCCGGCGACAGCCTCGAGCGGATCGCCCGCCGGGAGCTCGGGGACGCGAGCGCCGTGGATCGGATCGCGTCCTTGAACGGGCTGTCCAAGCCTTACACGATCTACGCGGGGCGTTCACTGAAGCTCCCCGTCGTCGACACCGTCGCCACATCCGCACCCGCGCCTCGCACCGCGCCGACCGCCGCCGCACCGGCGCCCGTCGCGACCGAGGGCCGGACCGCCTACACCGTCCGCCCCGGGGACTCGCTCAGCGTCGTCCTCGAGCGCGCGTTCGGCACCTACAAGCGCTCCCTTCCCATCGTGAAGTCCCTCAACCCCGGGCTCGACCCGAACCGCATCCGGGTCGGCATGACCATCGTCCTCCCCCGGGCGGACGAGATCCCCGGCGGCGCCACCGCCGCCGCGCCGGTCGCCGCCCCCGAGGCGGGGACGGAGGCCA
>JASFWR010000386.1:0-3556 GCA_050049155.1 Planctomycetota bacterium
GACGAGGCCGACACGGGTCACGTCCCCGAGCCGGAGCTCCTCGAGATGTCGCGGCGGGCGTGCGCGGGGCTCGACGAGGCGCTGGGGTGGGAGCGCTCCAGGGCGGCGGACGGGGGCGCGCTCCGGGTCGTGCTCGCGGGGGCGCCGAACGCAGGGAAGAGCACCCTGTTCAACCGGCTCGCCTCCGGGGCGGCCGCCGAGGCCAGCGGGGCGGCGCTGGTCAGCGACCTCGAGGGGACGACCCGGGACGCCAAGCGCGCGCGGTGGGACCTCGGCGGGGCGCTGGCCGGCGCGGGGACCTGCGAGCTCGTGGACACCGCGGGGGTCCGGCCCCGGGCCGTGGACCGTCGCGCGGCGGACGACCCGGACCGGATCGCGGAGGCGCGAGCGGCGGGGCTGGCGGGCGCGGCGGACCTGGTGATCGCGGTGGTGGACGCCAGCGCTCCTCTCGAGGAGCTCCCGGTCGACCAGCTCCCCGTCGAGGGGGGCCTCGTGGCCTGGAACAAGGTGGACCTGCCGGGCGCCGCGCCGGCGCCGCCCCCCGCGCTCGTGGAGCGCGCGGTCGGGTGGGTCGCGGTCAGCGCGGCGACCGGCGCCGGGCTCGACGACCTGGCCGGCGCCGCGGCGGAGCACCTCGCCGGGGGTGCTGAAGACGGCGCGTCCGTGGGGGCCGTGGGGTTGGCGGCCCGCCACCTGCGGTCGCTCGAGGAGGCGCGGGCCGGAGTGAACCGGGCCCTGGACGCCCTCCAGGCGCCGGGAGTCCCCCTGGATCAGGCGGCGGAGGAGCTCCGGGTGGCCACGGACGCCCTCGACGGGATCGCGGGCCGGACCACCCCCGAGGACCTCCTGGACCGGATCTTCGCGCAGTTCTGCCTCGGCAAGTGAGGTCCGGCCGCGCCGGCGGCTGTCCTCGTTGACACACCCCCCGGGGCTTGCTCCACTCCAGTGCGCGACGCCGCGCCCTCCTCCCCTTGAAGTGCCCCCGCTGCTCCTCCGACGACGACCGGGTCGTCGACTCCCGGACGTCCGCGGACGGGGTCGTCATCCGGCGGCGCCGCGAGTGCCTGGAGTGCTTCATGCGCTTCACCACCTACGAGCGCATCGAGGAGAGCCCGCTCCGGGTCATCAAGAAGAACGGCGAGCGCGTGCGCTTCGACCGCGACCGGATCCTCCACGGCATGCTCCGGGCGTGCGAGAAGCTGCCCGTCTCCATGGCCAACATCGAGGAGGCCGTGATGCGCGTGGAGGCGCGCTGCCAGGGGGAGTACGACCGGGAGGTGCCGAGCTCCGTGATCGGCTCGCTGGTCATGGACGAGCTCCGGCAGCTGAACCAGGTGGCGTACGTGCGCTTCGCGAGCGTCTACCGCGAGTTCAAGGACGTGGGTCAGTTCATGTCCGAGCTGGAGACCATCCTGGACGAGGACGTCGAGGGGCTCGGCGACGCGGGAGCGGACGGTGCGCCGGAGGCGCCCGCGTCCGGGGGACACGAAGCAGGGTCCTGAGCGAGGCGGTTCGTGGCGAGTGACGAGGGGCTCTTCGGCTCCGAGGGGGAGTTCGTCTCCTCCACGGAGGGTCGAGGCGGGGCGCGGGCGACGGGGGCCGCGTCGGGTGCCGCCGGGTCGGACGCGGCCACGCCGGGAGCGTCGGAGCCGGGGGTCGCGGTCCGGGGAGCCCGGGGGCCCTGGGTCGAGGGCCCCGACGGCACGCGGGTGCGCTTCGATCGGCGCCGGCTGCGCGCCAGCCTCGAGCGCGCCCGGGCCGCGGCGGGGGAGGGGGACAGTGCCCTGGTGGACGAGGTGGCGGACATCGTCACCTTCACCCTGACCAACGAGGTCGGGGCGGCGGGCGCGGTCGGCGCGGACGAGGTGGGGTGGAGCGCCGAGCGCACCCTGGTGGAGCTCGGGCACGCGCGGGTGGCCCGCGAGTTCATCCTGGCGCGGGACCGTCGGACCCGGGCGCGTGGCTTCGCCGTCCCCGGGCGCGTCGGCGCGGCGGGCGAGGCGCACGGGCGGCTCCCCCGGGTCCGGGGCCGGGACGGCGTGCGGGACTTCGACCCGTCGCGGGTGGCGGCGGCCCTGATCGAGGAGGCGGGGCTCGCGGAGGAGGTCGCCGCGGCGGTGGCGCAGCGCGTGGAGGGCTTCCTGCGAGGGGCGTCCCTGGCGACCGTCACCAGCGCGCTCGTGCGCGAGCTCGTCTCGCACGCGCTCCTCGACGCGGGCCTCGCCGATGCGCTCCGCCGGCACGAGGCGGTCGGGCTGCCCCGGCACGACCTGGGGCGGCTGTTCGTGGGCGGGGCCGGGCCGCGGTTCGGCCCGGGCGCGGCCAGCGGGTGGGAGGTGGGCGAGGCGCGCCGCGAGGTGGTGACGCGCACGGGCGCCGCGGTGCTGGAGCGCTGGGTGCTCGAGGACTCCCTGCCCCACGAGGCCGCGGAGGCGCACCGGCGCGCGGACCTCCACGTGGTCGGGGCGGAGCGACCCCATGAGTCGCTCAGCCGATCCCTCGGCGCGGACCTCCTGGCGGACGCGGGCGCCGGCGGCTCGGCCGCGACGGGCCGTGGCGCCGAGGGCGGCTGGAGTCGATCGGACGCCTTCTCCCTCGTCCGCCGCTGCGGGCTGGCGATGGTGGACGCGGCGCGCGGGCTCTTCCTCGAGGA
This sequence comes from Planctomycetota bacterium, assembly GCA_050049155.1. GTDB lineage: Bacteria > Planctomycetota > UBA1135 > UBA1135 > Saltatorellus. The sequence goes on from JASFWR010000386.1 coordinate 2,654, forward strand.
TGTCGCCGGCTGCGTGGCCGGCGCGATGGAGCCGGGCGGCGCCTCCTTCGATCGGCGCGAGGCGCCGGTGGTCGACCTCCTCATGGCCCTCGGCGCCGCCGCGGAGACGGCCGGCCGGGACCTCGGGCTGGTCCGCTTCGGCGGCAAGCGCGGCGTGGCGGCGGGTCGTCTCCTGCGCTCCCTCCAGCGGGCCGTCGCCGCGGGCGGCGCCGCGGTACGCCTGCACGCGACGCTGGCCGAGGTGGAGGCCGCCCTGTCCGCCGTCCCGGACGGCGAGATGCGAGCGCGGACCCTGGCCGCGGCGGAGGAGCTCCTGGCTTCAGGGCACCTCGTGCCGGTCTGGGCGCCCGAGGGGCGCCGCTGGGTCGGGCCCGGCTGCCTCCGGGGCCGGCGGGAGCGGGGCGTCCTGGCCGTGGGCTCCGCGGTGGCGATCAACCTCCCGCGGCTCGCCCGACGGGCGGGCCCCTGGCGGGAGGACCGCTTCCTGCAGCTCCTGGTGGATCAGCTGGGCACGGCCGTCGAGGCCACCCGGGCCATGGCCGACCTCCAGCGGGGGAGCCAGCGGGGGCCTCAGCGGGGCACTCGGCGGAGCGAGCCTGGCCTGCGAGCGGCGCGCACCGTCCACCTCCTCGTGCCGGTGGGGCTGCAGGAGGCGCTGCGGATCCTGGGGGATGGTGTCGCCCGCCCGGAGCAGGGCGCCCTGGCCCTCGGGCTGGCGCGGGAGGCCGCGGCGCGATCGGGGGCCACCGCGGAGCTCCGCGTGGAGGTGTCGGACTTCTTCCAGGCCCCCGCGGCCGCTCGCTTCGCCGCCGCGGACGGGGTCGTGGGCGCGTCCCAGGGGCGCCTGTTCGGGGACCTGCCCACCCCCGAGCTGGACACCCCCTGCGCCTACGGCGGCGCGCT
>JASFWR010000082.1:0-11620 GCA_050049155.1 Planctomycetota bacterium
GTGGGTGAGCTGGGTGGAGATCCGGCTCTGGCCCATGTTCAGGATCTCCTGGAGCTCCCCGACGGAGAGCTCGCCCTTGCGGAGCAGGTTCAGGATCCGCAGGCGGGTCTCGTCCCCGAGGGTCTTCAGGAGCCGGGATGTGGTCGCGAGGGCCATTCCTCGCACGTTACCACATATCGAGGCATCAAGATGTATTTACATCAGGATGGGACGATGGGTTTTCCGCGAGGGGCAGGAAGTCGCTTCCTGGCGGAGTTCAGGCCCCGGCGGCGGTCGGCAGGGCGGCGCGCACCAGGTCGGCGGCCCCGTCCACCCAGGCGGGGTGGGTGTTGAGGGAGGGGATCAGGACGAGCTGCTCGCCGCCGGCCTCCTCGAAGTCCTCGCGCGCCCGGATCCCGATCTCCTCGATGGTCTCGAGGCAGTCGGCGACGAAGGACGGGCAGAACACCGCCACCTTCTTGGCGCCCGCCTCCGCGAGCTCGGGCACGACCTTGTCCGTGTAGGGCGTGAGCCAGGGGGTCCGGCCGAGGCGGGACTGGAAGGCGGTGGAGTAGCGCCCCTCCTCCAGACCGAGCGCGGCCACCAGCGCCCGGGTGGTCGCGTAGCAGTGGGCGCTGTAGCACTGCCGGTTGGCCTCGCAGATCGACTGGCAGCAGTCGGGGGACTTCAGGCAGTGCGCGCCGGTGTCGTCGCTCTTGGTGACGTGGCGCTCGGGGACGCCGTGGTAGCTGAAGAGCACGTGGTCGGGCTGGAGCTCCTCGAGGACGGGGCGCGCCACGGCCTCGAAGGCGCCGATGAACTGGGGCGCCTCGTAGAAGGGCGGCACCACCCGGACGAACGGGGTGTTCCAGAGCTTGCCGGCCTCGCGGTAGACGGCCTCCACCGCCGAGCCGGTGGAGCTCGACGCGTACTGCGGGAAGAGGGGCATCATCACCACCTCGTCACAGCCGCGCGCTGCCAGCTCCTTCAGCCCCGCCTCGATGGAGGGGTTGCCGTAGCGCATGGCGAGCACGACCTCCGCCTCGGGGAGGCGCTCCTGCACGCCGGCGGCGAGCGCCTTGCCGTGGACGAGGAGCGGGGAGCCCTCCTCGGTCCACACCTCCCGGTAGGCCTCCGCCGACTTGCGGGGGCGAAGGGGGAGGATGATGAGGTTGAGCAGGGCGGCGCGGCCGATCGGGTTGATGTCCAGCACCCGGGGGTCCGAGAGGAACTCCCGCAGGTAGCGCCGGACCTCCGGGGTCCTGGGCGCGTCCGGTGTGCCCAGGTTCACGAGGAGGACGCCGGGGCGGCCGTGGGTGGATCCGTGCTCATTCATGGGGATGGGAGGCTCGACGACGGGGAAGTCGGTCGCAAGTCTCGATAGGCTTCCGTCCCACGGATTCGCGCGGCCCCGCCCCCTGGAGGCCGAATCCTCGCGCCCATGACCGCCCCCGAACCGCCCGCCGACGGCCCCGCTCCGGCCGCCTCCGCCGCCGCGGTGACAGATGGTCGCCCTCGGCGCGGACGGCGAGCCCTGAGCCTCCTCGTGGCCCTGCTCGCCCTCGCGGTGCTCGTGGGACCGCCCCTGGCGTCGGCCTGGCTCCGGGCGGAGATCGAGCGGCGCGCCTCCGATCGGATCGACGGTGCCGTGACCCTGGGCGGACTCGCCCTGCGGTGGAACGGGAAGGTGGACCTCCGGGACCTCCGGGTGATGGACGGCGCGGGCGAGACCGTGCTGCTCTCCCCGCGGGGGATGATCGACGTGGGCCTGCGGTCCTGGGTCACCGGCCGCAAGGACCTCGCGGTCCACGTGTACGGCTCCGAGCTCGACCTGGTCCGGGACGCCGACGGCCGGTGGAACGTGGAGCGGCTCCTGGCGGGAGCGGGCGGCGGCGCCGATCCAGGGGCCGATCCAGGGGCGGATCCGGGGGACGGGGACCGCGCGCCCGGGGAGCGAGGATCCGACGCGCCGCGCCAGCGCCCCCTGGACCTGCACGGCCGGATCGAGTTCGCGGACACCAGCGTCATCGTCCGCTCCCCCGAGAGCGCGCTGCAGCTCACGGAGGTGACCTTCACCATCGGCCTCGACGGCCCCGAGCAGTCCACGGCCGTCCGCCTCGAGGGCCAGGTCTTCGGCGGGACGGGGAGCGTCGGCGACTTCTACGCCGACCTGTTCCTCTGGCCCGACGCGGGTCCGGGGCTGGAGATCGACCGCATCGACGTCACGGACCTCGAGCTCGGGGTCTGCCGTGAGGCGATGCGAATCGCCGGCATCGAGGCGGACGAGCGCCTGACGCTCGGGGGGACAGGTGAGGTGCACGTGACGGGGGGCGCCGACGACCTCCGCGCCGACGCGCCCTTCTCCCTCGAGGCCACGGCCGAGGTGTCGGGGCTCGAGGTGGAGTACCCGGACGGGGCGGGCGAGCTCCGGTCCGTCTCCGAGGGCGATCCGGTCCGGCTGAGGGTCGAGGTCTTCGGCGCCGGCGGCGGCGCGCCCCCTGCGGTCGCGGCGGTCTTGGAGGGGCGCGGGGGGGACCTCCGGGCCGACCTCGCTGCGGACCCGCGGCCCCGGATCGACCTGCGGGTCGACGGCGCCGCCCTCGACCTCACCCTCGCGCCGCTCGTGGCGCGCGTGCACCCCGGCCTGCCGTCCCCCTCGCGCGCCGACCTCGGATCGGGCTCCCTCGGCCGGCTCGACGGGGTGGCCACCCTCGCCGGACCCGAGGCCGGTGGTTGGGGCGACCCGGCGGCCTGGAGCGGACAGGGCAGCCTCCGCCTGCGGGAGGTGGACCTCACGCGCTCGCCCCTGGTGGCGTCCCTCCTGGACGGCCTCGGCGCGTCCTCGCTCCTCGCGGCGCTCGAGGCCGCGGACCTGGAGGCCTCGCGCGAGGAGGCGACCCGCCCGCTGGACTGGTCCCTCTCGGGGGGCCGGATCACGTACGACGGTCCCTGGACCTGGACGATCGCGGACGTCGAGACCTCGCTCACCGGCTCCGTGGGCCTCGACCGGACTCTCGACCTGCGCTGGGTGATCCCCATGGACGGGCGCCTCACCGGGTCCAGCGCGGCGCTGCGGGGGCTCGCCGGCGAGACCCTCTCGGTCGGCCTCGGCGGGAGCATCACGCGCCCGGAGCTGGACCCCTCGACCCTCGCCGAGCTGGTGGAACGCGCGGCGAAGGGCGGGATCGGGCGCGCGATCGAGCGGGAGCTCGGCCTCGGGGGAGGCGCGGACGGGGACCCGTTCCGGCTCCTTCGGGAGGCGGACCGTCGCTGGGCGGCGGGGGAGCGAGCCGAGGCGGCGGCCCTCTACCGCCGCATCCGGGACGAGTTCTCCCTCTCGCCCGCCTACCTGCTGAACCGCGACCGCATCAAGGCCCGCCGGGACGGCTGAGCGCCGCCGCGTCCTCCGTCAGGCGCGCTCGCCCGCCGCGCCGCGCGGAGTCTCCCCTCAAGCGCGGTCGCCCGCGCCGCGCGGGGCCCGGGCGATGAGCACCCGGTTCATGGGGGAGATCGTGGGCGCGATGGACCTCCACCTCACCCGGTGCCCCGCCTGCTCGAGGGCGTAGGTGCGGTGCACGTCGATCGCCCGGTCCGGGCCGATGGCGAGCTTCAGGCCCTCCGGCGCCGGGTGCCCGCGGTGGGGACGGCAGCAAGGGAGCGCCGCCACCCCGCCGCCCGCCTCGATGGCGAGCTCGATGGCCCGGTCGGTTCGGAGCCCGCAGGCGTGGATCGCGATCACGCCGGTCCCCGGCTCCAGCGCCGTGCGCTTGAGCGACTCGCGGCGCCACTCGACCTTCCCCGGCGCCCACGGCGCCACGTCGGCCGCCGCCTCCAGCACGAGGTCCGCGCTCGGCGGGCGCTCGCGGTCCACCAGGACGACGCGCTCCACCCGCCGCTCGAAGACGGCGAAGAGCAGCCCCGCCAGGCCGTGGCCGCAGCAGAGGTCGGCGACCGTGGGCGCGCGCACGGCCTTCCGCGCGAGGGCGAAGACCTCCGTCGCCTCGAGCAGCTCCTTCATGCAGGTCGCCCGCCGCTCGCAGAGCGCCCGCGCGAAGGCGTCGGGGAGCGAGTCGCCCGGGAAGCGCCGCGCGTCCTCCGGGCGGAGGGTGCTGCGCGAGCCGTGGAGCGAGGGGTGCTCCGAGAGGGCACGGTGGAAGCGCAGCGCCGCGGGTGCGCCTGCCTCCTCCTGGATCGTCTGCTCCTCCATGACTCCTCCTCCTCGCGGCCGCCGCGGCGACCACACCCGTCGGTCCGGGGCGGCGATGGTAGAGGACCGCCGGGGGGAGCGCCCGGTCGAGGGTGGGGCCATCGTGGGGGGCCGTCCTGGGGCCTCGCGTGGGCGACCCACGGAGGACGCTCGGTCCCGGAACCCTCGAAAGCGGCGATTGCAGGAAGAGGCGCGGTGGAGGCGCGTCCATCGATCGCAGCGGCGAGCCCTCGCGCTCCTCGCACCATCCAACGACCGAACACGAGGTACTTCACCATGCGATTCCACCCGACGACGCTCCTCTGGCTGCCCCTCGCCATGTCCGCGCCCGCCGTGGCGTCGATGAACCCCTCGCCCGTCGAGCCGGGTGTGGCCGCGACCGAGGCGACCGAGGCCACCCGGGCCGCGGACGACCTGTTCCCGATGGCGACCGGCCCGCTCGAGATCATCGTGGGCGAGGACGGGAACGGTCCCAGCTTCCTGGAGCTGATCCAGCAGTACGGGAAGCTGACCGGGCAGCACGTCACCTTCAGCGCCCAGACGAGGGAGCTGCTCGCGAACACGTCCGTCCAGCTCGATCGAAGCCTCACGGCGCCTCCGGCGGAGGCCCAGCGAGCGTTCGAGGTGCTCATGCGGCAGGGCAACTTCAGCCTGGAGATCGAGAGCGCGTCCGCGCCCCGGATCCTGCGCGTCCGCAGCCTCGAGACGGGCGAGAGGAACGACATGCGGTCGACGGCCTCGCGGCTCCCCATGGAGCGCATCGAGGTCGCGCGGAACCACCCGGCCATGCAGTTCAGCGTCGCGGTGGACATGCCCAACACCGACGTTCGGCAGCTCTCCAACGCCCTCAGGGCGATGATCACGGACGCGAACACGTCCATGATCTTGCCCGCCGGGAACAGCCACTCGATCATCGTCAGCGGCTTCGGGGACTGGGTCCACGAGCACGCGCTCATGATGCGCTCCGTGGACGAGGCGGCGGCGCGGCGTGAGGCCGAGCGGGAGCGCGCGGTCATCGTGCTCTCGACCGCCAAGGCCGCGGTCGTCGCCGAGGCCCTGACCGAGGCGTTCACGGACCAGACGCTCCCGGAGAGCCTGCAGGTGAGGATCCGCGCGAACGAGGAGAGCAACTCCATCCTGCTCCATGCGCCGGTGCGCCGCATCGCGGCGATCCGCCGCGTGATCGAGGCCCTCGACCGCTGAGGAGCGCCCGGCGAGGAGACCATGGGAAGGGCCCCCGGGTCGTCCGCAGCGGACGGCTCGGGGGCCCTCTCCGTGACGGGGTCGCCGTCTCGCCGCCGGACTCGCGGGTGGGGTGCCCCGAGGCCTGTAGCAGGTGGGGTCCAGAAGGGGCACGGCTCGAGGTCCGCCTCCGTAAGCCTCCGGTGGGGACGACACGTTCCGCGGGAGGGCTCTACCCTGGCTCCTCTCGCCCCGTCCCCCGAAGAAGCGACCGATGCTCCTCTCCCTCGCCTGCGCCCTCTCGCTCTCCGCCGCGCCCGCCCATCTCGCCCAGGAGGGCTCGTCCCCCGAGGCGCTCCTCGAGGGCCTGACCTTCCGCGAGGTCGGCCCCTACCGGGGTGGCCGCTCGGCCGCGGTCTGCGGCCTCGACGCCCACCCGGACACCTACTACATGGGCGCGGCCGGCGGCGGCGTCTGGAAGACGAAGGACGGGGGTGAGAGCTGGCGCAACATCTCCGACGGCTTCTTCGGCGGCTCCATCGGGGCCGTGGCAGTCAGCGAGTGGGACCCGAACGTGGTCTACGTGGGCGGCGGCGAGAAGACGGTCAGGGGCAACGTCGGGCACGGCGACGGCATGTGGCGCTCCGACGACGCCGGCAAGACCTGGCGCATGATCGGGCTCGCGGACAGCCACCACATCTCGCGCATCCGCATCCACCCGAAGGACCCCGACACCGCGTGGGTCGCGGTGATGGGGCATCTCTACGGGCCCCACCCGACCCGCGGCGTCTACCGCACCACCGACGGGGGCGAGACCTGGGACGAGCTCCTCTCGGTGAGCGACGACGTCGGCTGCGTCGACCTCGCCCTCGACCCCAGCAACCCGCGGGTGATGTTCGCGACCTTCTGGCGGATCCGGCGGACGCCCTACTCCCTGAGCTCCGGCGGCGAGGGCTCGTCCATCTGGCGCAGCACCGACGGCGGCGACACCTGGACGGACATCAGCGCGAACGACGGGCTCCCCGAGGGCACCATCGGGATCGCCGGGGTCAGCGTGTCTGGCGCCGACCCGGAGGTGGTCTACGCCATCGTCGAGGCCGAGGAGGGCGGGGTCTTCCGCTCGAACGACGGGGGCGACACCTGGAAGCGCACCAACAGCGAGCGCAAGCTCCGGCAGCGCGCCTGGTACTACTCGCGCCTCGTCGCGGACCCCGCCGACGCGGACACGGTCTACGTGCTCAACGTCGGCTTCCACCGGTCGACCGACGGGGGTGAGACCTTCGAGCGCATCTCCACGCCGCACGGGGACAACCACGACCTGTGGATCGCCCCCAGCGACCCCATGCGGATGATCGAGTCCAACGACGGCGGGGCCAACGTGAGCGTCGACGGGGGAGCGTCCTGGACGGACCAGGACATGCAGCCCACCTCGCAGATGTACCGCGTCTCGGTGGACACCGCCTTCCCGTACCGGCTCCTCGGCGGGCAGCAGGACAACTCCGCGGTGCGGATCCGCTCCCGCTCCCTGAGCGGCGGGTCGATCGGCGTCCGGGACTGGGAGCCCACCGCGGGCGGCGAGAGCGGCCACATCGTGGCCCACCCGTCGGACCCCGACATCGTCTTCGGCGGCTCCTACGGCGGCTACCTCACCATGCGCAACCACCGCACCGGCCAGCGCCGGAACGTGACGGTGTGGCCGGACAACCCCATGGGCTCCGGCGCCGAGGGGATGCGCTACCGCTTCCAGTGGAACTTCCCCCTGTTCTTCTCGCCCCACGGGGACGAGGAGGCGGCGCCGGGTGAGGAGGGGAGCCACGCGCTCTACGCCGCGTCCAACGTGCTCTTCCGCTCCACGGACCTCGGGCAGAGCTGGCAGGCGATCAGCCCCGATCTGACGCGCAACGTCCCCGCGCTGCTCGGCTCCTCCGGCGGGCCGATCACCAAGGACAACACCGGCGTCGAGTACTACTGCACCATCTTCGCCGCCTTCGAGCACCCGCTCCAGAAGGGCGTGCTCTGGTGCGGGTCGGACGACGGCCGCGTGCACGTGAGCGTGGACGACGGCGCCACCTGGGACGACGTCACCCCGACCGAGATGCCGGAGTGGACCCAGGTGAACGACCTCATCCCCGACCCGTTCACCTCCGGCGGCGCGTACCTCGCCGGCACGCGCTACAAGCTCGACGACTTCCGGCCGTACCTCTACCACACCACCGACTTCGGCCGGACCTGGCGGGACCTCTCGGGCGGGATCGAGGGCGACCACTTCACCCGCGCCATCGAGGCGGACCCCGAGCGCAAGGGGCTGCTCTTCGCCGGGACGGAGCGCGGCCTCCACGTCTCCTTCGACGACGGCGCGAGCTGGGACCCGCTGCAGCTGGGCCTGCCGGTGGTGCCGATCACCGACCTCGCCATCGCCGAGGGTGACCTCGTGGTGGCGACCCAGGGCCGGGGCTACTGGATCCTCGACGAGCTGACGCCCCTGCGCCAGCTCGACGCCGCCGCCCACGCCGGGGCCACGGTGCTGTACACCCCGATGGACGCCACGCGAGCCATGGGCGGCCGGGGCGGGGGCGGTGAGCCGGCCGGCACGAACCCCGAGTTCGGCCTGACCATCGACTACCGCCTGGGCACGGACACCGAGGACGTGCAGCTGGTGATCAAGGACTACGACGGCGCGGTGGTGCGGACCTTCGTGCCCGAGTCCGAGGGCTCCAAGGACGAGCACGCCGCGGAGCGGAGCGACGTGCTCCCCACGGGCGTGGGGCTGCACCGCTTCACCTGGAACCTCCGCGCGGAGGGCGCCGAGTCCTTCCCCGACATGGTCCTCTGGAACGGCGGCCTGCGGGGCCCGCTGGTGCCCCCCGGGGCCTACCGGGTGGAGCTGACGGTCGACGGCGAGACCGCCACCGTCCAGGGGCTCGTGCTTGCGGATCCCCGCTCGGACTCCACGACCATGGACCTGGTCGAGCAGTACCGCTTCGCCGTGTCGACCGGCGAGACGCTCACCCGCGCCCACCGCGCCATCCGGGACCTGCGCGACGCGCGGGAGGACCTCGAGGGCCTGAAGGAGCGCCTCCCCGAGTCGGAGGCCGCCACGGCCCTCTCGGAGCGCATCGACGCGGCGCTGGAGGTCATGAAGACCGCGGAGGAGACCCTCTACCAGACGAAGAACCGCAGCCGTCAGGACCCGCTCAACTACCCGATCCGGCTGACGGACAAGCTCTCCGGCGTGCGCTCCGGCGCGCTGCAGGGGGAGTTCCGCCCCACGGACCAGATGGTCGCGGTCGCCGCCGAGCTGACCTCGGCCATCGAGGCGGCCCTCGCCGACCTCGAGCCCGTCCTCGGGGACGAGCTGCGGGCGGTCGACGCCGAGGCCCGGGCGCTCGCGACGCCGCTCCTGCGCCTGCCCGACGAGGACTGACCCGCCGCGGGGCCGGGATCAGGGTCGGCCTGCCCGGCCACCCCCTCGGCTCGGCGCCTCAGTCGCACACGGAGCCTCAGCCGCACACGGAGCCTCAGTCGCGCACGGAGTAGCGCAGCACGACGCGCCGGACGCGGTTGGCGTCGGAGGACGGGAGCACCAGCACGCTGGGCTCCCGCTCCACCGTGAGCGTGCCGCTGCCCCGCGGGAGCTCCGCGAGGGTAACGGGGAGCTCGACGGCGCCCACCTCGGTGGAGCTGAAGGTGGGGCTCGTGTCCACCACGACCAGCTGCAGCCGCGCGTCCCCGCGCGCGGACACCTCGAGCACGTTCCCGGGAGGCGGGGCCAGGTTGTCCTCGAGGACCAGGAAGGGCGCGGTCGGGCCGCCGCGGGTGGCGGCCACCTGCTCGCCGTCGGCCTCGAGGCGCACCTCGAAGGCGGGCTCCGCGCCGTCCTCGGACCACGGGGTGCCGTCCCCGGACGGGTCGCAGGCCACCTCCACCAGCACGAACCGCGCGGCCCGCAGGTTCCTGCGCAGGGCCTCCTCCCGGTCGCGCAGCCGCTGCCGGAGGAACCCGCCGTCCGGGTGCTCCGGCGCCACCTCGCCGAGCCGCGCCAGGAGCGCCTCGGCGTCGGCGATCCTCGCGTCCTCGATCGCCGCGGCCGCCGCACCGACGAGGTCCTCCGCGGCCTCGCCCTCCACCCTCGGCGCCGCCCGCCCGTCGGGGGCGAGGCCGGGGACGTACGGGCTCGCGGTGTAGCGGACCACCAGGTTGGTCACCGGCGCGTCCGGGTCCTCGAACTCCACGATGCCGCCGGTCAGGTGGGGCAGCGCCTCCAGCTCCACGGGCCCGAACACGACCTCGGGGCCGCCGATCAGGCCGCCGGGCTCCACCAGCTCGATCGTGACGCCGCGGTCGAAGGAGGTCCGCACGGTGAAGACGTTCGCGCGCCGGGGGCCGCCGGCGCGGGCGAAGGACGGCACGAGGGGGCCGGTGGAGTGGACCACCTCGCCCTCGGAGCGCACCCGGGCGAAGACGCTCTCCAGCTCGGTCCGGAAGGACTCGACCCGGAACTCTATGGGCCGGAGGGCGGCCCGCTGGGCGCGCACCCGGAGCTCGATCCGGCGGGCCAGGGCGGCGGTGCGGTCCGACTCCCCGTGCGCCTGCACGAGGTCCGCGAGAACCAGGGACGCCGCCTCGACCTCGCCGGCCTCCAGGGCGCGGATCGCGGCCTCGAGCCCGGCCTCCAGCGGGTCGGCGGGCGCCGCGGGGACAGGCCTCCCCGACCCGTCGAGCGGCGGGGCGGGCTCCGAGGAGCCGGACCACACGCGGAAGGCGACCACGGAGAGCAGCGCGACCACCGCCAGCACCGCCGCGGTCCACCGGAGGTGCGGCCGCTGGACCGTGGGGTCGCCCTCGGCCCCTGAGGTCTGGTCGGGCTCCGACATCGCAGGTGACTGTTCCTCGGGGCGGGGCGCGGTGCAAGGGGGAGCCGCGCGGAACGCGGCCGCGTACCATTCGGACCGGATGACACGCGCGACGGAAGCAGCCGGGGCCGCGATCGCGGCCGACCGGGTCCACACCCTGGGGCCCGCCGGCCTCCTGGAGGGGCACGCGGTGCTCGTGGAGGGCGGGCGGATCGCGGCGGTGGTCCCGCGCGGGGAGCTGCCGGCCGGGGCGGACGTGGTGGACCTCGGCGACGTGGACCTCGCGCCGGGCTTCGTGGACGTCCAGGTGAACGGCGGCGGCGGCGCGCTCCTCAACGACACCCCCGACGTGGAGACCGTCCGGACGATCGCGGCGGCCCACCGACGGTTCGGCACGACCTCCCTGATGCCGACCGTCATCACCGACACGGCGGCGAGGATGGTGGCGGCGCGCGACGCCGTGGAGCGGGCCCGGGCCGAGGGCGTCGAGGGCGTGCTGGGTATCCACTTCGAGGGCCCCTTCCTCGACCCGCGGAAGACCGGGGCCCACGACCGCGAGCTCGTGCGGCCCGCGGCGGAGGAGGACCTGGCGGCGGTGTTCGGCGGGGCGCCGGGGGTCGTCCTCGTCACCGCCGCGGCCTGCGCGCTCCGGGGCGGGCTACTGGAGCGCCTGCTGGACGGCGGCGCCCGGGTCTCGCTCGGCCACTGCGCCTCCACCTACGACGAGGCGCGGGCGGCCTTCCGCGGCGGCGTGACCGGGGTCACGCACCTGTTCAACGCCATGAGCCCCATGGAGAGCCGGGCGCCCGGGCTCGTGGGGGCGGCCCTGGCGACGGAGGGCGTGGTCAGCGGGATCATCGTCGACGGGATCCACGTGGACCCCGGCGCCGTGCGGGCGGCCTGGCGCGCCGCCGGGCCGGCGGGCCTGATGCTGGTGTCGGACGCGGTCCAGCCGGTGGGGACGGACCTCGTGGAGTTCCAGCTCGGCGGCCAGCGGGTGCGCCTCGAGGACGGCCGCTGCGTGAACGAGGAGGGGAACCTCGCGGGGTCGGCCCTCGACATGGCGAGCGCGGTCCGCAACAGCGTCCGGGCATGCGGCCTGCCCCTCGGGGACGCCCTGACCATGGCGGCGGCCACGCCGGCTCGCTTCCTCGGCCTCGAGGGAGAGGTGGGCTCCCTGGTGCCGGGCGCTCGCGCGGATCTCGTGGCGCTGGACAGCGGACTCCGCGCGGTCCGGACGTTCGTCGGCGGCGTGGCCGACGAGGCCTAGGGGTCGTCGATGCCCAGGGGGCGGGGGCCACCAGGGCCTTCGTTCGGTCCCTCTCTCTCCGGCGCCATCCCTTCGGACGCGGCGCTCCACAGCGGTCGGTCCGAGACAGCGGGAGGACCTCGGTCGTCG
>JASFWR010000387.1:0-3526 GCA_050049155.1 Planctomycetota bacterium
TCCAGGTCGGCGATGAGGAGGGGCGCGCGGCCGAGGCCCAGCTCGAAGAGCTCCATGGCGTCGTCCACGCGCTCGACCTGCCCCCGGGGGGCGCCCGCGGCCACCAGGAGCCGGTCGAGTCGCCCCCGGCGGGGGGAGGGGAGGACGAGGAGCCGCGCGCGCGCCATGGGGAGAGTCTACGAACGCCGTCCGCCGATCCCGAGCCCGGATCCACGGACCGCGGGAACGCCCCAATCCGGAGCACGACGAGAGTGCGGCATCGGTCCTGACCCCCTCCCGGCGGGGGTCCCTATAGTCGCGGCTGTCCGGGCGCCGATGATCCCCCGGGGGGGACCGGGCGCGCGAGACCACGACGACACAGGCATCCGATGCCCCCTCACGACACCGAGAGCAGCGATCACCAGCACCCCGAGGCGAACCGGGCGGAGCGGGGCTCCGTGGCGCTCTCGCTGGTGGTGCCGGTCTTCGACGAGGAGGAGAACCTCCCCAAGCTCCACGAGGAGATCGTCCGGCACGTCGGGGGCATGGGCGTCACCTGGGAGGTGGTCTACGTGGACGACCGCAGCGTCGACCGTTCCTTCGGGGTGCTCATGGACCTCCGCGCCACGGACGAGCACGTCCGGGTGGTCCGCTTCCGGCGGAACTTCGGGCAGACGCCGGCCATGAGCGCGGGCTTCGAGCACAGCCGCGGGGACGTGGTGGTGACCCTCGACGCGGACCTCCAGAACGACCCGGCCGACATCCCCGCCCTGGTCGCGAAGCTCCACGAGGGGTTCGACATCGTCGTCGGCTGGCGCAAGAACCGGCAGGACGGGCTCGTGCTCCGGAAGGTGCCCTCGCGGATCGCGAACCGGATGATCGCGCGCCTCACCGGCGCGACGGTCCACGACACGGGGTGCACCCTGAAGGCGTTCCGCCGCGAGCTGATCGAGAACCTGCCGATCTACGCGGAGCAGCACCGCTTCCTGCCCGTGCTGGCGCTGGCGAGCGGCGCGCGCATCGCGGAGCTCGTGGTCAACCACCGGCCGCGCATCCACGGGGTGAGCAAGTACGGGATCGGCCGCGCCGTGCGCGTCGCCCTCGACCTGCTCACCATGAAGATGCTCAGCTCCTTCGCCAGGAGCCCGCTGCCCTACTTCGCCCTGCTCTCCGTCCCGTTCGTCGTGACGCCGCCCCTCTACTTCCTGGCCGCGATCGCGACCTCGGACGCACCGACCTTCGACACCGGCTGGGGGCAGGCGGCCCTCCTCACCCTGGGGCTCATGGCCTCGGCGGGGGTCTACTTCGTCCTGCTCGGCCTGCTCGCCGAGCTGGTGGTGAAGGTCTTCCGCCGCTCCGACCGGCCGCTCACGAGCGCGAGCGGGACGCGCATGGTCCCTCGGACCGGGGGGCTCGTGTGACCGAGGTCATCCAGCCCCTCCCGGCCGCCGCCGCGGAGCTCGTGCCCTACGCGACGCCCGACGTCACGATCGTCTTCCCGGTGCAGACCCAGAAGGCGGAGATCGACGGCGTGCTCGCCGCCCTCGGCGCCATGCTCGAGGAGCTCGGCTACACCTGGGAGTGCATCCTGGTGTTCGACGGGATCAAGGGGCCGCTCTGGGAGCACGCCACCTCCCTCCAGGAGAGGTCGCGGGACCAGGTGCGCACGATCGCCCTGCACAAGCCCTTCGGCGAGTCCGTCTGCCTCTCCAGCGCCTTCGAGCACGCCCGCGGGGGCCTCATCCTGACGACGCCGCAGTACGTGCAGGTGGACCCGGACGGTCTGCGCGAGGTGTTCGAGTGCATCGACGACGGCGCGGACTTCGTGACGACCTGGCGGCACCCCCGCGTGGACTCCGGCGTCAACCGCCTCCAGTCCTTCGCCTTCAACTGGCTCGTGCGCAAGGTGGTCGGGGCGAGCTTCCACGACCTCAACAGCACCCTGCGCGTGATCCGCCGCGAGGTCCTCGACCAGATGACCATCTACGGGAACATGTACCGCTACCTCCCGGCGGTCGCGTACCGGCAGGGGTTCCGGGTGGACGAGGTCCAGGTGCGGCACCTCACGGAGTGGGGGGAGCGCAGCGTCTTCGGGCCCGGGATCTACCTGCGCCGCGCCCTGGACGTCCTCGGGCTCATGTTCCTGGCGCGCTTCACCCACAAGCCGCTGCGCTTCTTCGGCACCCTCGGCGGCGGGCTCATGTTCGCCGGCGCGCTCCTCGGCTCCATCGCGCTGGTGGAGTGGTTCCTCAGCACCGGCGACTTCTCCCTCTACAAGACGCCGTTCTTCCTGGTCGGCGTGCTGATGGGCGTCCTCGGGGCGCAGATCGTGGGCTTCGGGCTCGTCGGCGAGATCATCGTGTTCACCCAGGCGCGCAACGTGCGCGAGTACCGCATCGAGCGGATCTACGAGTGATGTCCGGTCCGGCCGACGAGACGTCGGAGGGGCCCGCGGCGGACGCCGCGGACGCCCCGCTCGAGATCCGCGAGGCCGTCGCCGACGACGCCGCGGCGATCGACGCCTTCGTGCTGGAGGCCGAGGAGGGCACGTTCTTCCACCTGACCGGGTGGACCCGCGCGGTCGTGGAGGAGTTCCGGCACCGGGACCGATCCCTCGTGGCGCGCCGCGCCGGTGAGGTCGTCGGGGTGCTGCCGCTCACGGAGTGCGCCGGCCTGCTCGGCGGCCGCGCGCTCATCTCCAACGCCTACGCGGTGTACGGCGGTCCGGTGGCGGTGTCCGCGGACGTCGAGGTCGCCCTGGTCCGGGCCGCGGAGGAGACCGCCGTGGCCGAGCGGGTGGGGCGGCTGGAGCTGCGCTGCCGCAAGGACCTCGGGCTCGGCTTCGATCGCCTCGACCTCCACGCGACGTTCGTGCGGGAGCTCCCGCGGGACCCGGAGGAGGTGCTCAAGCGCATGCCCAAGAAGGCGCGCGCGGACGCCCGAAAGGCCCGCAAGGACCACGGGCTCACCCTTCGGGAGGGGCGCTGGTACGTCAGCGACCTCGTCCGCCTCTTCCACGAGAACAAGCGCGGGCTGGGCTCCCCGGCGCTCCCGGCGAGCTTCTTCCGGCGGCTGCTGGACGTCTTCCCCGAGCACGCGACGGTCCACCTCACCAAGCGGGAGGGCGAGCCCCTCATGGCGGTGATGTCGTTCCTGTTCCGCGATCAGGTGCTCGCCTACTACTCCGGCACGGCGGAGAACGTGGATCGGCGCTACAAGGCCAGCGCCTTCACCTACATGGCGCTGCAGGAGTGGTCCGTCGAGCGGGGCTACCGGGTCTTCGACTTCGGGAGGAGCCGCAAGGACTCCGGGGCCTTCTCCTTCAAGGCCCGGCAGGGGTTCGAGGCGGAGGACCTCCACTACCAGATCCGGCTGGTGAAGGACCGGGAGCTCCCGAGCCTCAACCCGTCGAACCCCAAGACGCTCGTCCTCCAGCGTACCTGGCGGAGCCTGCCCGCGGGCGTGGCGCGCGCGCTCTCCACGCCGCTGTCGCGCTTCCTGCCCTGAGGGCCGGCCCTCACGAACGGCGCTGACGGCGTGCCCTGAA
>JASFWR010000084.1:0-11543 GCA_050049155.1 Planctomycetota bacterium
CCGATCGCGGTGCTGAGGAGGATCATGACGCGAGGTCTCGGACAGCTTGGGTGAGGAGGGCGACGCCGTAGCCGGTGCCGCGGCCGCCGCGGACGGCGGGGAAGGCCATGTCGACGTGCGCCCAGCGAGCGTCGGTCCCGTCGAGGTGCCAGTGGACGAACTCGCCGGCGCAGCTCGACTGGGCGTTCATGCGGTTCGCGACCGAGTTCTTCATGTCGGCGATCTGGCTCTTGAACTCGTCGCGGTAGAACTCCGGCGCGTAGGGGATCGGGTGGACGAGGTCGCCGCTCCTGCGGCCCGCCTCGAAGATCGTGCGCTCGAGCTCCTCGTCGCTGGCGATCAGGGCCCCGTGCATGGATCCGGTGGCGATGCCCTGGGCCCCGGTGAGGGTCGCGATGTCGATGATCGTGTCGGCCTTGAGCTTGCGGGCCGAGTAGCTCACGCCGTCGGCGAGCAGGAGCCGGCCCTCCGCGTCCGTGTTGTTGACCTCGACGGTCATGCCGCTGTGCATGCGCAGGACGTCGTCCGGCTTCACGGCGGCGGGCCCGATGGCGTTCTCCGCCAGGCAGATGACCGCGCTCACCTTGCAGGGCGCGCCGCCCTTCACGAGGGAGTGGAAGGCGCCGAGCACGGCGGCGGCGCCGCCCATGTCCGCCTTCATGCCCACCATGCCCCCGCTGATCTTGAGGGAGAGGCCGCCCGTGTCGTACGTGACGCCCTTGCCGACCAGCGCGATGTGGCGCTTCGCGCGGCTCTTCGCGGTGGGCGTGTACGTGTAGACGAGCATGCGCGGCGCCTCGAGCGCCGTGCGCCCCACGCCGTGGATGCCGCCGAGGCCCGCCTTGAGCAGCGCGTCGCCGACGAAGGCCTTGCGGGTCACGCCGGGCGCGCCGCGGAGCAGCTTCTGGGCCTCCGCCTGGAAGGCCTTGGGGTTGAGCTCGGTGGGCGGGACGTCCACGAGCCGGGCGGCGAGCCGCGCCCCGTCGACGGTGGGCATCACCGCCTTGCTGGCGGGGACCACCTCCTCGTCGGGCCCGATCGCCATGACCGAGAGCTTCGGCTCCGCGGGCGCCTTGCCCGGCTTGCCGGAGGCGGTCAGCCGCGCGGGCTTGCGGTAGAGCGGGAGGGCCTTGCCGATGGCCCCCATGGCGGCGCCGAGGTGGTCCGCGTCGTCGAGCACCAGCAGGATGGCCGCCGAGCCCTTCCGGCCGGTGCTGGACTGGGCCACGACCCGGCGGATGGCCTCCGCGCGCGCCGGGGAGTTGTGCCGGGAGACCTCGTCCGGGAGCACCCCCACGGCGAGCTTCCGCGGGGCCTCGCCGGTGAGCGTGCCGGCCGCCATGCCGTTCCGGCCGGGCTCCAGGTCGCTGGCGAGGTCGAGGGCCAGTCGCATCAGCGGCTCGGGAAGGCAGTCCAGGAAGGCCCCGTCCTCGAACCGGGCCTTGGGCGCCACCACGAGCAGGGCGTCGGCCCCCTTCAGGAGGGCGGAGATGGAGCGGGTCGTTCGGATACGGGTCATGCAGAGACCATACCGGCCGACCCCCGGGGCCATGAGAAAAAGACGGCCCCCCACCGCCGCGCGGAGGCGCCGGTATCCTGTTCGCCCGAGATGCGAGGCCACCCCTCGCCCCCACCGCCATGAGCCGCTGGACCACCGAACAGAGTGCCGACCTCTACCTCGTCGAGAAGTGGGGCAAGCCGTACGTCCACGTGAGCGAGCGCGGGCGGGTGGAGATCCACCCCGACGCGACCGCAGACGACCCTGGCCCCGGCGTCGACCTCTACGAGCTCGTCGCCCAGATCCGCCGACGAGGCGTGTCGACGCCGCTCCTCCTGCGCTTCGACGGGCTGCTGCGAGCGCGGGTGCGTGACCTCAACCGCGCCTTCGCGAACGCGCGGGAGGAGTACGATTACCCGGCCCCCTACCGCGGCGTGTTCCCCATCAAGGTGAACCAGGAGCGCTCCGTCGTCGAGACGCTCATGAGCGAGGGGCGCCGCTTCGGCATGGGCCTCGAGGTCGGCAGCAAGCCAGAGCTGATCGCGGGCATCGCCCTGGAGGCGGGCGAGCACGCCCTGATGATCTGCAACGGCTACAAGGATGCGGAGTACGTCGAGACGGCGATGCTCTCGTCCAAGCTCGGGATCACGCCGATCATCGTCGTGGAGAAGTTCACCGAGCTCGGCACCATCCTGGAGGCGGCCCGCAAGCTGGAGATCCGCCCGCGGATCGGCGTGCGCTGCAAGCTGTCCTTCCGCTCCTCGGGCCGCTGGCAGGACTCGGTGGGCGACCGCTCGAAGTTCGGGCTCACGACCCGCGAGGTGGTCCGCCTGGTGGAGACCCTCCGAGAGGAGGGCATGCTCGACTGCCTCGAGCTGCTCCACTTCCACATCGGGAGCCAGATCACCCACATCCGCTCCATCAAGCACGCGATGCGGGAGGCCACGAACATCCTCGTGGGGCTCACGCGGCTCGGCGCCGAGATCCGCTGGTTCGACGCCGGCGGCGGCCTCGGCGTGGACTACGACGGCTCCCGGACGGACTTCGAGTCGAGCAAGAACTACTCGCTCCAGGAGTACGCCAACGACGTGGTCTACGCCCTCGCCGAGGCCGTGCGGGAGAACGGCATCACCGCCCCGACCATCGTCACCGAGTCCGGCCGCGCTCTCGTCGCCCATCACGCCGTGCTGGTGGCGGAGACGGTGGGCGTGACCACGTTCGAGCCCTCCGACGAGGTGGCCCCGGTGACGGAGGACACCAACGAGGTGGTCCGCTCCATGGCCGAGCTCGCGGCCACGGTGACCCCGCGCAAGTACCTGGAGGTCTACCACGACGCCCTCGACCTCCGGGAGCAGGCCATGCTCCTGTTCAACACGGGCCAGCTCGGCCTCGACGAGCGCGCCCAGGTGGAGGAGCACTTCTGGCGGGCCTGCCGCGCGGTGCTCTCGACGGCGCGCAAGGTCGACTACGCCCCCGAGGACCTCGACGACCTGGAGCGGGCGCTCGCCGACACCATGTTCCTGAACATGTCGGTGTTCCAGTCCATCCCGGACGCGTGGGCCATCGGGCAGATGTTCCCGGTCATGCCGATCCAGCGGCTCGACGAGGAGCCGCGGCGGCGCACGGTGCTCGCGGACCTCACCTGCGACTCCGACGGGAAGATCCAGCGCTTCATCGACCTGCGCGGCGTGAAGCACACCCTCGAGGTCCACGGCCAGGAGCCCGACGAGCCCTACTTCATGGCCTTCTTCCTGGTAGGCGCCTACCAGGAGATCCTCGGGGACATGCACAACCTGTTCGGGGACACGAACACGGTCCACGTGGACCTCGACGAGGCGGGCCGCTCCAAGCTCACCCACGTCATCCGCGGCGACCGGGTGCGCGAGGTCCTCGAGTACGTCGACTACTCCGAGGCCGACCTGCTCCGTCAGCTCCGGGGCCACGTGGAGGACGCCCTCCACGCGGGCCGGCTGACCTACGAGGAGTCGGCGCTCTTCTGGCGGCGGTATGAGGACGCCCTCGCGAGCTACACCTACCTCCGCCCCTCGGCCCCTGCGCGGAAGCGCGACACCCTCGTCCCGGCGACCCCCCTCCCGGACGGCCCCCTCCCCGAGGCCGCCCTCGGCACCCCTCCCCTCCCCCTGGACGCTCCGCCGGAAGCCGGCGAGTCCGCCCCCCGGAACCCGACCGCCCCCACCCCGTCATGACGACCATCAAGCAGGGCTCGCTCGTCGAGCTGGAGATCGAGCTCCTCGACGGGGACGGCGACGTCCTCGAGACCACGGCCGACGGGGGTCCCCTGGAGGTGCGCGTCGGCGACGGGGAGCTCCCCCCCACGGTGGAGGCCGCCCTCGCCGGCCTGGAGGTCGGCGGCGCCCTCGACGTCACCTGCCCGGCGGGCGAGGCCTTCGGCCCCCACGACCCCGAGGCCATCGTCTCGGTGCCGCGCGAGGACTTCCCCGAGGGCATGGACCTGGAGAAGGGCGCGGCCGTGGGCGTGACCGTCGAGGACGACGAGGACGGCACGGCCGAGATCGACGCGGTGATCGTCGAGGTCAACCCCGACGCGGTCATCCTGGACGCCAACCACCCCCTGGCCGGTCAGCCCGCGCGCTTCCGGGCGCGGGTCGTGACCATCGACGGGATGTCCTGACCGGCTCCGCCCCGCAGGTGCGGCGCCCGCGGGCCGGCTCAGGCGAGGGGCGCCTCGGCGCGGTCGGGGTCGTGCTCGATCCCGAGCCACCGCTCGAGGCCGCTGCGGGAGAGGTAGATCAGCGGCGTGTCGATGACGGCGAGGATCACCTTCACCACGTAGTTCGCCGCGATGATCGCGCAGATGGGCCCCCACTCGAAGCCGAGGCCGAAGCGCAGGAAGATCGAGTTCACGATGATCGTGTCCACGAGCTGGCTGATCCACGTGGACCCGTTGTTGCGGAGCCACAGGTGCTTCCCGCCGGTGACGCGCCACCAGAAGTGGTAGAGCTTCACGTCGAAGAGCTGCGCCACGAGGTACGCGGTCATCGACGCCATCAGCAGGATCCCCGGGGCGGAGAAGGTGGCGTGGAACGCGTTCTGCATCGCCTCGTGGTCCTCGAAGCCGAAGCCCTCCACGAGCCAGATGGGCGACGGCGGCAGGTGGATGGCCAGCTGCAGGATCCCGAGCATGAAGAAGCTCATCAGGAACCCGCCCCAGACCATGAAGCGCGCCCGCTGGTGGCCCCAGATCTCCGCCACCGTGTCGGTGAGCAGGAACGTCACCGGGTAGGTGATGATCCCCGAGGTCAGCGTCACGGTCGGGCCGCCGGTCAGCCCCTGGAGGAACCCGGGCACGGGGACCTCGAAGAGCTTCGTCCCGATGACGTTCGTGAGCACGAGCGTCACCATGAACAGCGCCGCGAGCGCGGCGAAGGTCGCCTCGGCGCGGGGGAACCCGGGGCTGCTGGTGGGCGACGCGCCGCCCGACGATCTGGCGTCCATGGCGGCCATTCTGCGCGGACCCCGGCCCCGGTTGGTAACCTCTCGGCCCGTTTCGGCGTCCCCCCGACGGAGCCTCGGAGAACCATGCAGGTCATCGAACAGCTGAAGAAGACGAAGGAGGAGCGCTTCCTCCAGATCTACGAGTCCCTCGCCCAGGACGGCTTCGGCCCCCTGGACGGGGAGGTCGCCAAGGCCCTCAAGTTCCGCCCCCACGCGATCCGCAAGCTGCCCATGAACAAGCGCGCGCGGACGGCGCACTCGCTGCTCGTCCGAGGCGCGAACGCGGAGCTCTGCTACGAGCTCTTCGGCAGCTACCTCATGCAGAACGCCAAGGACATCGTCACCGACTTCCTCGACGGCACGGGCGTCGAGCACGAGGAGGGGATGATCAAGAGCGTCGAGGAGTCCAAGCCGGCCGCCGACAAGATCTCGAGCACCGTCGCCGACCTCGACGGCAAGTACGACCCCGCCGACGTGACGCTCTACCTGGCGCTGGCCGCGGAGCAGTGGCCGGGCGTCCCGGAGGTCGACTCCGTCTGGCGCATGCGCCCCTGAGGCCGGCCTCGCCGAGCCCGGTCCGAATGCGCACCGCCGACGCCCTCGCCGCGCTGCACGCCGACGTGGAGCGGCACCGGCGGATCGCCCTGGACGGGTGGCGCGCCCTCCCCGAGGAGGTCGTGCTGCGCCGCCCCGCGCCCCGCTCATGGAGCGCGGTGGAGTGCCTCGAGCACGTCCGCCGCGCCAACGACATGTACCTGGGGCACATGGAGCGGGCCACCGCTGGCGCGGAGCGGCGCCGGCGGCTGCCGGTCGAGGAGTACCGCCCCGGCGCCCTGGGTCGGCGCATCGCGGCGGCCCTCGCGCCCGCCCCGGCGCCGGCGGACGCGCCCCCGCGCATCCGCTTCAAGGGCCCGACGCTGGGGAGCTACGACCCCCGGCGCGACGCGGCCCCGGTCCCCGCCGACGAGGCCTTCGACCGCTACGCCGCGCAGCTCGATCGCATCCTGGGACTCCTCGAGCGCTTCGAGCGCGTGGACCTCCACACCCGCTCCAACACCCTGCTCGGGCCGCTGCTCCGCCTGCGGCTCGGCGACATGATGTCCTACCTCGTGGCGCACACCGACCGGCACCTCGCCCAGGGACAGCGCGCCATCGATCGGGCTCTCGCTGGCGCCTGAGACCCTGCCCTCCGGGGGCGCGAGCGACGCCCGACAGCGGTAGTCTCTGGGGGTCATGGTCCTTCCCCGCCTCGCCCTCGCAGCCGTCGCCGCGGTCGCCGTCGCGGCCGCCGTGCACGTGGGCACCGCCGCCCCGGCGCCAGGCCCCACCCCGGCCGGGCTCGCCGTGGCCGCGCGTCCGGCGCCGAGGACCGCCCAGGAGCTCTACGGCCTGCACTGCGCCCAGTGCCACGGCGAGAAGGGCGACGGGAACGGGCCGACCGAGCTCGAGCGGCCGGCCCGCAGCTTCGTGGAGGGCGGGTACATCTACGGCAACACCGTCGCCGCGGTGACCCGCACGCTCAGGGAGGGCATCCGCGGGACGGCCATGCCCTCCTTCGCGGACTCGCTGTCCGACCACGAGCGCAGCCTGCTCGCCCGCTACGTGCTCGACCTCGGGCCGGAGGGCACCGCCCCCTCTGCGGAGGAGTGCCTCGTGGCGGCGGCCACCGACCGCTCGGTGACCCTGGACGGGCTGCTGCTGGTGCCGGCGTCGGGCGCCGTGGCCCCGAGCCGCCTCGTGCTCCTCCCGGACGGCCCGTCCCTCCAGTACCTCAAGGAGGACTGGAGCCTGGCGGCGATCCGCGCCCGCGGGCCGGTGGTCCGGGACGACTGGCGGCGCGGGGGCCGCTCGCTGATCGCCCGGGGCGAGGTGCTCTGGGGGGCGTCCGCCGACGCCGGGGTGCGACCCGACGGGCTGGTGGCGAGCGCCGACGGGCCGCCGCTCGGGAGGCGCCTGCGGCGGACCGCGGTGATCTCCGACGGCCTCACCCATGACTTCGAGGTCGTCGGCGCCCGGGGCCCGGCGCAGCTCACGGAGCGCGTGCGAACGGAACGGGTGGACGGGGAGCCGGTCGTGGTCCGGACCCTCGAGCTCTCGGGGAGCGACGCGGTGGCCTTCGCGCCCGCCGACCAGGAGGCCGCGGGCCTCACCGTCGTCGAGGCCAGAAGGCGGACCCGGGTGGTGCTCCATCACCCGGGCCGGCGCGACCTCGGAGAGGCCGCGCCGGCCCTGGTGCGCCGTGCCCTCGATCGAGCTCGAGGGCCGGCATCGGGCGAGTGAGGCCCGAGGGCCTCGCGGCCTACTTCTCGCGCTCGAGGAAGTGCCCGTCGCGGGTGTCCACGCGGATCCGCGTGCCCATCTCCACGTAGGCGGGCACCTGCACCTTCAGCCCCGTGGAGCACACCGCGGGCTTCAGCTGGGCCTGGGCGGTGGCGCCCTTGATCGTCGGGTCGCACTCGGTGACCTCGAGGGTCACGCTGAGCGGGAGCTGGATGGAGACCACCGCGCCGTCGATCAGCATGGCCTGGATCCCCTCCATGCCGTCGGTGATGTAGAGCTCGTCGCCCGCCATCTCCTCCAGGCCGAGGTCGAACTGCTCGTACGACTCGTCGTCCATGAAGTACCAGCGCTTGCCGTCGTTGTAGAGGTACGACGAGCCGTGGCGCTCGAGGTCGACCTCCGAGAACTTGTCGCCGCTGCGGATCGTGTCGTTGTAGATCTGGCCCGTCTTCAGGTTCCGGAACTTGGTCTTGAAGATCGTGTTGGCGCCGCGCGCCGTGGGCGTCGAGACCGAGTAGTCGACGATGATGCAGGGCTCGTCGCGGTGGACGAGGCAGAGACCCTTCTTGAAGTTGGAGGTGTCGAGCATGGCGGGATTCTACGGCCGGGAGGCCCGCGCAGGGCGCGGGCTGGGCTGACATCGGGTGCAGACGTGGGTGCCCCGCTGCCCCACCACGAACTTCTTGATGGTGCGGCCGCAGTCGTGACAGGGCTGGCCGTCGCGGCCGTACACCCGGAAGAGGTGCTGGTAGGAGCCCGGCTGGCCCTCGGGGGTCCGGTAGAAGGCGTCGAAGCTCGACCCCTCGCGCTCGATGGCGGCGGCGAGGGTGGAGCGGATCGCGGCGTGGAGGCGCGCCACCCGGTCCCTGGGGACGCGGTCCGACCGGCGCAGCGGGTGGAGGCCGGCGAGGAACAGGCTCTCGTCCACGTAGATGTTGCCGAGCCCGGCGACGAACCC
This sequence comes from Planctomycetota bacterium, assembly GCA_050049155.1. GTDB lineage: Bacteria > Planctomycetota > UBA1135 > UBA1135 > Saltatorellus. The sequence continues at coordinate 8,214 of JASFWR010000084.1, forward strand.
CTGGTCGAGCAGCAGGGGCTTGAGGGCCCGGCGGCGCGCCTTGAGGTCCCGGGCGAAGCGGGCGAGCGTGAATTCCGGGCCCAGGGGCTCGGGGCCCAGGGGCTCCAGGGCCGCCGCGCCCTCGGGGGCGAAGCGCAGGCGCCCGAACTTGCGGACGTCGAGGAACCGGAGCCGGGACCGCGGCTCCCCGCGCCGCTGAAGGTGCAGCTCGACCCGCTGGTAGGCCTGGGGCGCCTCCTCCCACGGGTCCACCACCAGGCGCCCGGTCATCCGCAGGTGGCACAGCAGGGCCCCGGCGGGGCGGCCGCCCCGCTCCAGGTCCATCACGACCCACTTGGCCCGGCGCCGCACCTCCGAGATCGTGGCCCCCCGGACCGCGGCCGCGAACTCGTCCGGGGAGGCCCCCCCTAGGGTCCGCACCCAGTCGACCTCCGCCCCGTCCACCGTCCGACCCTCGACGTGGGGCCGGATCAGCGCCGCGGTGGTCTCCACTTCCGGCAGTTCGGGCATCCGGGGAGCTTATCCCCGGGCGACCGTCGGCGGGGGCCTCCGCCGTCGACCCGCCGCGGAGCCCCCAGAGGAGGCGTGGGGCGCCTTGTCGCGGAATTGACGGGCCGACGCTCCATCGGCGCACAAGTCCTCGGGCGATCCGGTCGATGTACCCATCGCCGGACGGAGACCCGGCCCCTCTTCCCATGCGCCAAGACCCCCAGCCTCGCCCCCAGTACCCCTCCCTCATCGCCCGCTGCCGGCGGGCCGCCGGCCTCTCCCGGGCCGAGCTCGCGGAGCGGACGTCGGTCACCGTCGCGATGATCGAGCTCTGGGAGTCCCCCACCTACCAGGGGATCGACCTCTCGATCCTCCAGCGGATCGCCGCCGCCACGGGCACCGAGCTCGTCCTGGACTTCCGAGCCAGGGAGGCCGCGCCGCTCCCGGCGCCGGAACCCGCCGCGACCTCCACCTCCGGGTCCGCCGCCTCGGACCTGCTCGCGCCGGAGGCCCCGCCGAGCAAGGCCCGCACGCGCACCTGGCTGGAGCTCATCGAGCCCCAGGTCGCATGAGCCGCCTGGCCCTCACGGCCCTCCTGCTGCTCCCGCTCCTCGGCGGCTGCATCACCGAGACCGAGGGGAGCATCGGGTCCTCGTCCGCGGTGCGCACCGAGGGCGTGATCGTCGCGGGCGACCTCGACCAGGTCTGGCAGCGGACCTCCGCCGTCGTGCGCTCCATGGCAACGGGCCCCGTGCAATCCGCCGGCCTGCAGCGCAGCGTCCGCACCGAGGTGCGCGGCCGGGAGGTGCTCGCCTTCGTCGAGCCCTACGACGCGCGCAGGACCGTGGTCCACGTGCGCTGCGACGACCCCGCCGTCGCCGAGCGGATCCGCATGCGGGTCATGGGGCTCTGAGCCCCGCGACCCCGGAATCCTCCCCGGGGTCCTCCCCGGGCGCTCCTCGGTGACTCCCGGGCCGAACGGCCCGCGGACGGGTCAGACGAAGACCTCGACGTCGTCCCCGTCGACCCGGGTCCGATAGCGCCGCGCGGGCTTGCAGGCCACGCCCTCGGCGGCCCCGGTCGCGGGGTCGAACAGGTACCGGTGCAGCGGGCAGACCGCGAAGCGCCCCTGCTCCAGCGGCCCGGACTGGATCTGGCCGCCGGCGTGCGGGCAGCGCGAGTCCAGCGCGTGCACCTCGCCGTCGACCCGGCACAGCAGGAGCCGCGTCCCGCCCGCGTGGGGATCGCCCAGGTCCACGCTCCGCGCCTCACCCTCGGCCACCTTGGCCCCGCCCTTCACGAGGACGGGCTTGCGGGAGAACAGGTTCGAGATCCACTTGCCGACCATGGCTCAAATCCTAGCGGCGGCGCGCCCCGATGGACGCCCGCGATAGGATCGTCCTCCCCATGAAGCCGGTCCTCCTCCTCGACGTCGTCGGCCTCACGCCGCGGCAGGTCCGCCCGGACGTCACCCCGAACCTCTCGGCGCTGGCGGACCGGGGCGGGATGGCCCCCATGGGCGCGGTGCTCCCCGCCGTGACCTGCTCGGCCCAGGCGACCATGCTCACCGGGGCGCTGCCCTCGGCCCACGGGGCGGTGGGCAACGGGTGGTGCGACCCCCGGAGCCGGGACGTGGCCCTCTGGCGCCAGTCGAACCAGCTCGTGGAGGGCGAGAAGCTCTACGAGGCGGCGCGCCGCCTCGACCCGGACTTCACCTGCGCCAAGCTCTTCTGGTGGTGGAACATGGGCGCCGCCGTGGACCGGTCCATCACGCCGCGCCCGTACTACTTCGCCGACGGCGCGAAGCAGGTGGCCATCTACTCCACGCCGCCGGAGTTCGGAGAGGCCCAGGAGCGCCGCCACGGCGCCTTCCCCTTCTTCGACTTCTGGGGCCCGAAGGCCGGCCTGCCGTCCAGCCGTTGGATCGCCGACGCCACCATCTCGACCCTGGAGGAGCACCGGCCGACCCTGACCATGGCCTACCTCCCCCACCTCGACTACGACCACCAGCGGTTCGGCCCCTCGGACCCGCGGTCGGTGCAGGCCCTGCGGGAGATCGACGGGATCGTGGGCGACCTCGTGGCCGCGGCCGAAGGGGCGGGGGCCGAGACCATCGTCGTGAGCGAGTACGGGATCCGCGACGTCTCCACGCCGGTCCACGTCAACCGCGCGCTCCGGGACGCCGGGCTGCTCGCCGCCCGCCCCACGCCCAAGGGGGACGTGCTCGACACCTTCGCCAGCCGTGCCTTCGCCGTGGCGGACCATCAGGTGGCCCACGTGTACTGCCAGGACGAGGCCGCCACCGCCGCCGCCCGCGAGCTGCTCGAGGCGCTCCCCGGCGTGGCCGCGGTCCTCGGGGAGGACGGCAAGCGGGAGGCGGGCCTGGACCACCCCAACGCGGGGACCCTGGTCGCCCTCTCCGACCCGGACGCCTGGTTCACCTACTACTACTGGTCCGACCCCGCGGGCGAGCCCGACTTCGCCCGCACCGTCGACATCCACCGCAAGCCCGGCTACGACCCCGTGGAGATGTTCGTGGACCCCGAGCTCGCGCTCCCGGCCCTGCGCGTCGCCCGCCGCCTGGCCCAGAAGAAGCTCGGCATGCGCTACCTCATGGACGTCATCCCCCTGGACGCCTCCCTCATCAAGGGCAGCCACGGCCTGATCCCCGACGACCCCCAGGACGGCCCCGTCTGGCTCTCGTCCCTCCCCGAGGACGGCGCCCTCGACGCGGACGGCGCGGTCCCGATGACCTCCGTGAAGGACCGCGTCCTGGCGGCGCTCGCCCGCTGACCCCAGGTCCCGGGCTAGAGCGCCCGACGAGCGCCGGTCCCACTGCCC
>JASFWR010000388.1:0-3515 GCA_050049155.1 Planctomycetota bacterium
CAGCGGGCGGGCCTCCCAGTAGCCGCGGAGGACCAGGGCGTGGGTGGCGCGCACCTGGTCCTCGGCGGCGGCCGCGCCGCGGGCGCGCTCCAGCAGCGCCGCGTCCGACGGCGCGCCGCCGAGGCCGGAGGCCACCTGGGCGGCGGCGAGCGCCACGAGCACGGCGGCGAGCGCGCACTCCAGCGCGCCCTCGCCCCGGCGCGGCCCGCCGCCCGACGCCTGCTCGTGGACGGGGTCGGTCACGGGAGGACCTCCAGGGAGGCGGCCACCGGGGCCGCGGACAGGTACCACGCCCCGAGGAGCGCGGCGAGGACCGCGGCGAACAGGACCCTGCGGCCGAGGCTCCGGAGGGGAGGGCGGCGCAGGCTCGCCAGGGCGGCGGCCGCGGGGACGATCATCAGGGCCTCGGCCGGCGCGCGGAACCGCGACATGGCCACCACCAGGGCCAGGGGCGCCGTGGCGGCGCAGGCCGCGGCCAGGAGGCCCGCCGCGCCCGGGTAGAGCGGGACGAGCACGGCCCCGTAGGCCGCGAGCAGGCCCAGGGCGAGCACCATGCCGACCGAGAGGAGCGTGAGGGGCCAGCTGAACGGGCGCGAGGTCAGCACGCTGCAGTAGCCGCCCGTGGCCCGCGGTCCCGTCGCCTCAGGGTCCGGCGGCGGCATGCGCAGGTAGCGCGTCATGTACGAGAGCGGCGTCAGCAGGTCGGCCGCCTTCACCAGGCGGGTGCGCGCGAAGTGGCCCGGGTGCGCCTCCACGAAGGCGGCGCCCGAGGCGAGGGCCACGCGGTTGCGCTCCGCCACGTCCGGGAGGAACTCGAAGGGCCACTGCTCGACGCCCTCGGGCGGCGCGATGAGCGCGGCCCGCCGGGCCGCCCCCGGGACGCCGTCGGTCGGCACCTCGAGGCCCACGAGGTCGAAGTTCAGGTAGTCCCGGTTCCAGCCCATGTAGGCGTTGAGCCCGGCCGTCCGGCCGAGGAGCTGGAGCGAGCCCAGGTCGGCGCTGGCCCGGGCGGACCAGGGCGCGACGGTGGCCGCCGCGGCCGCGACCAGCAGGGCCGCGCGCCGGACCCCAGCGAGGGACACCGCGAGGGCCCCCGCGCCGCGGCCGAGGTGGAAGGCCCCCCAGAGGGCGAGGGCCACGAGCCAGAACAGGCAGGCCTCCTTGGTGAGGCAGGCGAGGCCGAGGGCGGCCCCGGCGACGACCACCGCGGCGGTGGCGCGGCGGCCGCGGACCTCCCCGGTGGAGACCGCGAGCAGGAGCGTGCAGGCGGGGAGCAGGAGGGCGATGGCCAGCCCCTCGCTCAGCAGCACGTGCGCGAAGGGGAGCAGGGGGAGGTAGAGGGCGGCGATCCAGCCCGCCCGCCGCCCGGCCCGCTCGGAGTGGGCCCGCCCGGCGAGGGCCATCAGCCACGCGCACGACCAGAGGGAGAGGAGCGTGAGCGCCACCCGCGCCGCGGTCTCCCCGTGCTCCCCGAACACGCTCACGCAGGCGGCGATGAGGAGCGGGTGCAGGGGCGGCCACTGGCCCGTGTAGGTCCCGAGCTCCGCCCAGGCGGTGCCGAGGCCGAGGTAGGCGGGCTCGTCCCCCTTGAAGGCGCCGCCCATCGCGGACATGAGCCACAGGCCCCGCAGCGCCGCGGCGCAGAGCAGGGGCGCGAGCCAGCCGCTCGGGAGCCAGCGGCCGGCGAGGGGCGGCCCGGCGGCGTGTTCGATGCGGCGGGGAGGCGTCATCCGTACGGCAACCTACACGAACGGGCGCTCACCTCAGCGCCCAGACCGTGGCTCGGACCGGCTCGAGGGACGGGATCCACGCGAGGACGAGGAGGCCGGCGAGGACCACCGCGACCCTGCGGCGGCCCGGGGCGACCGCCCCGCCGCGGGTGACGAGGGCCACGGCGGCGAAGGCCATCAGCAGGGGCAGGGCCGGAGCGCGGTAGCGGGTGAGGCCGTTCACGAGCGCCGACGCCAGGGTGCCCGCGCAGACGACGGCCAGCAGCGCACGGTGGGGCGCGGCGACGGTCACCGCGCACCAGCCCCGGAGGGCGAGGAGCAGGAGGGCGGGGACCATGAGGATCGAGAGCAGCGCGAAGGCGACGCGGAGCGCCGGGCGCCCCAGGGGCGCACCCGGGTCCGCCAACCGGACGCTGCGGACCGGGTAGGACAGGGGGGAGAGCAGGTCGACGACCTCCACGGCCCGGCTCCGCAGGAAGAAGGCGGGGTGTTCCGCGGCGAAGCTCAACCCGCGGCGGACGTTGGTCCGCGCGCGGGCCGCCGGGGCGCCGTCGGTCGCGGCCGTCCAGGGCTCGGGGGCCTCCCCTCGGAGGGCGGCCCGCAGGCTGCCCGGGGCCCGGGCGGGGTCCTCGCCCAGGCCGGCGAGGTCGTAGTTCACGTCGTGGGCGTTGACGCCGACGTGGACGCTCCCGCCGGTGGAGGTGGCGATGGGGACGAAGGTGCCGTGGACCGCCGCGTTGCGGAGGGTCCACGGTGCGATGACGAGGCACGCGGCGCCCACGAGGAGCAGCGCGGGGCTGGGGCCGCCCGGCCCGGGTATCGGCGGACCTGGAGCTCGGACCCGGGCGGCCCAGACGCCGAGCAGCGGCAGCATGAGCAGGGCGCTCTCCCTCACCAGGGCCGAGAGGCCGAGGAGGGCGCCGGCCAGGGCGAGGTCGCGGGCGGGGTGTGCGTCCGGCGAGCCCCGGTCACGGGTCGAGCTCGCGAGGACCAGCAGGGCTGGGGTGAAGAGGGCGAGGAAGAGGGTCTCGGAGAACAGCAGCGCCGAGAGGCCGGCGAGGGGGAGGTGGAGGGCGCCGAGCCAGGCGGCGGCGCGGCCAGCGCGCGGTCCGCCCACGGCGGCGCCGAGGCGGCCCACGCAGGCCACGACCCACAGCCCCAGCAGGGCCTGGACCCATCGCAGCGCCGAGGCCGCGCCCTCCCCGGCGACCCACCCCAGGGCGGCGACCAGCATCGGGTAGCCGGGCGCCCAGATCCCGTCGTAGGCCCCCTCGGTCCGCCAGCGCTCGCCGAGCAGGAGGTAGGCGCGCTCGTCCCCGGCGAGCTCGGTCCCGTCGAAGGCGAGGATCAGCGCGGCGCGCACGGCCGCGGCGGCCGCGAGGGGGAGGGCCAGGGCTCGCCAGCCGAGGGTCGCTTCCGCGCCGCGGTCCACGGTCGGGCTGGGCGTCATCGGTGCGTGCCGCGGGACCCTCGGGTCCTCAGAACAGCGTGTAGATGAAGGGCGCGACCAGGGGGGAGGACGCGGCGACCACGAGCAGGCTGCCCACCGTCAGGAGGACCGACAGCAGCGGCATGAGGTACCAGTGGCCGCGGAGGGTGAAGGCCCGCAGGAGCTCGCCGATGGTGCTGATGCGGTCGCCGAGCTTGTAGAGGATGAAGGTGAGGATCGCGAGCACGAGCGCCAGCACCGTGAGCTGCGCCGCGCGGGGCGGGAGCTCCTCCACGACCCAGCCGACCCCGAGCGCGGTGCCGAAGACCACCGCGAGGAGCGCGGCCACCGAGCCG
>JASFWR010000085.1:0-11495 GCA_050049155.1 Planctomycetota bacterium
CGGGGTCGTGGACCTGGAGGTGGTCCCCTCCGCCGCCATGCTCGTCCGCAGGGGGGAGTTCCTGGACCTCGGCGGCTTCGACCGCCTCTTCGGGCCCGCCGCGCTCGAGGACGTGGACCTGTCCCTTTGCGCCCGCCGGCGCGGGCGGCGGCTCGTGGCCGTCCCCCGGGCGGAGGCCGTGCACCTGGACCTCGGCGATGGGCTGGGCGACCTCCTGCCCGCGCCGGTCGAGCGCGCGGTCACGGCCCGCAACCGCCTGCTGCTCCGCTGGAAGCACCTCGCCACCCGCGCCGACGCCGCCGACCACCTGGTGGCCCTCTGGCGCGCCACCCTGGAGGCGGGGATGACCGGGGACCGCGAGACCCTCGAGGGCATCGCCCTCGCCATCGACCGGCTGGGGGAGATGGCGGAGTCGCGGGCGACCCTGTCCGGGGCCGCGCCGCTGGAGCTCTGACGCCGGCCCCGCCCGCGGGCGGGATCAGCCCACGGTCATCAGGAACTCGGCGTTGACCGAGGTCTTGCTCATCTTCGCGATGAGCATCTCCATCGCCTCGACCGGGTCGAGCTCGTTGAGGACCTTGCGCAGCATCCAGACGCGCTCGATCTCCTCCGGCGTGAAGAGGAGCTCCTCCTTCCGCGTGCCGGAGCGGTTGATGTCGATGGCGGGGAAGATGCGGCGGTCGGAGAGCCGTCGGTCGAGGACGATCTCCATGTTGCCGGTGCCCTTGAACTCCTCGAAGATGACCTCGTCCATCTTGCTGCCGGTCTCGATGAGCGCCGTCCCGAGGATGGTCAGGGAGCCGCCGTGCTCGATGTTCCGGGCCGCGCCGAAGAAGCGCTTGGGGAAGGCCAGGGCGGTGGCCTCGAGGCCGCCGGACAGGAGCTTGCCGTTGCTCGGCGCCTCCACGTTCGCGGCGCGGGCCAGGCGGGTGATGGAATCCAGCAGGATCACGACGTCCTCGCCGGCCTCCACCAGGCACTTGGCCTTCTCGATGACCATCTCCGCCACCTGGAGGTGGCGGGCCGCGGGCTCGTCGAAGGTCGAGCTGATGACCTCGACGTTGTCGCCCTGGATGGAGCGGGTGAAGTCGGTCACCTCCTCGGGGCGCTCGTCCACGAGGACGATCATCAGCTTCGCCCGGGGGTGGGAGTGGACCACCGACTTGGCGAGCATGTGGAGCAGCACCGTCTTGCCCGTCCGCGGCGGCGCGACGATCAGGCCGCGCTGGCCGAGGCCGATGGGGGTGACCAGGTCGCAGATGCGCATCTCGAGGGGGTTGTCCGCTGTCCCCTCGAGGATCACGCGCTCCTCCGGGTAGATGGGCACGAGCTCCTTGAAGGGCGCCCGGCCGAAGACCTCCTCGGGGTCGTTCAGGTCGACCTGCTCCACGGTGTGGATGCCCAGGAACTTCTCCCCCTCGGCCGTGGGACGGATGCGGCCGCGCACGAGCATCCCGCGCTCCAGCTGGTACTTCTCGACCAGCGAGGCAGGGACGTACACGTCCTCCATGGCCGGGATGTAGTCGTTGGAGCCGATGCGGAGCCAGTGGTGCCCGCCCGCCTGGACGTCGAGGGTCCCCTCGGCGTACACGACCTCGTGCTTCGAGATCCAGAAGCGCGCCAGCTCCCACAGGGCGTCGCGGCGGTTGCGCCCCACGAAGTCCTCGATGCCCTCCTCCTCGGCGAGCTCGTGGAGCTCGTTGAGGTTGAGCCCCTGCACGGGGACGAACTCCCGCTCCGGGTGGTTCTTGCGGCGCGTCTTGGGGAGCGCGGCGTAGAGCTCGTCGATCTCCTCCTCGCTCAGGTCCTTGGGGACCTCGTCGAAGTCCACGAAGATGCCGGTGCCCTTCTGGACGTTCTGCTTCTGCTTGAAGTACTGCTTCTTCTGCTTGAAGGAGCGCTTCTTCTTCTGCTGCTGAGCCATGGCTCGCGCGCCGCTCGGCGCGGCGGGGAGGGGGGAGTGGGGGGCGTCAGGCGCCGGTGAGCTCGCGGAGGGCGAGGGTCGTCCGCTCGATCACGGAGTCGAGGTCGCCGTCGTTCACGACGACCACGTCGGCGCGCGAGCGCTTGGTGGAGAGGGGCATCTGGGCGGCCTCGCGACGGGCCACTTCTCCGGGTTCCCAGCCCCGGTCGCGGACGGCCCGGCGGTCGCGGGCGTCGGCGGGGGCGTCGACGAAGACGAGGTGGTCGCAGAGCTCCAGGAGCCCGTGCTCTTCGGCGTTCTCCAGCAGGAGCGGGACGTCGAGCACGACGCGGGGGACCCCGCGCGCGGCGGCGTCCTCCAACGACGCGTGGAGTGTCGCACGAACCCGCGGGTGGATCCACCCCTCGAGCTCCGTCCGCGCGTCCCGATCCGCGAAGACGATCGCGCCCAGGGCGGCCCGGTCCACGGCGCCCGCCGCGTCGAGGACGCCGTCGCCGTGCCGGGCGACCACGAGCGCCCGGACCTCCTCGGATTGCAACGCGTCGTGGGCGACGCGGTCGGCGTCCAGGATCACCCCCTGGGGCCCCGCCAGGGCCCTCGCGACCGTGGACTTGCCGGAGGCGATGCCCCCCAGCACGCCGAGGACGGTGGTGCCGCGGGTCGCGTGGGCCTCGGGGGAGGGAGAGGGGGTCATGGGCGGGGGAGGGGGGCGCGGGGCTCCGGCGTCGGGAGGGCGGCCCTCCGGGGGCGCCTCCAGAACTTGGGAAACCTCCCTGGGAGGATGCAATAGGGCCGCTCGAGGGTCCGCCGAAACCCTGCCCCAGGACACACTCCGAGGGGCTCGGACTTGTCCGGCGACGGCCCCTCGGTTATCACCTGCGGACCGCCGCGAACCCGTGGCGGGCCCATCCCCCCAATCCCTGAGGGGCCTCCCCCGGCCCTGGCGGACCCGACGGTCCGCTTCGTAGCTGCGCAGGCCCCTCTGCCCGGCGCCCCGACCGCGCTCCGCGCGGCGACCTCCCCGGCTGAACATCCATGCTCACCAGCACCTCCAACTCGATCGCCTCCCGCCGCGGCGCCGCCCGCGTCGGCGCCCTGTCGATCGTCATGTTCGTCCTCTTCCTCGTCGCCCTCGGCTACGGCTACATCGCGCAGGACGAGGCCGCCGCCACCCAGCGCGCCCTCGACGCCGCCGTCGCTGAGAAGGCCACCGCCGACTCCTCGGTGGAGACCATCACCTCCGACCTCGCCGCGCGCTCGATGGTCCTCGGGTTCAGCGAGAACCCCGCGACGATCCCCTCGAACGTGGAGGCCGCCGGCGCCGCGCTCGCGGAGCTCAAGGCGAACTTCCCGAACATGGAGCCGGTCAAGACCTTCGAGGACGCCGTGCCCAGCGCCATCGCGTCCTTCCAGACCAAGACCGCCCAGATCGGCACCCTCGAGAACCGGATCAAGGAGCTCGAGGCCCAGCTCTCCTCCGAGCGCGACGCCAAGTCCGCCCTCCAGCAGGAGAAGGACCAGCGCATCGCCGCCCTCGAGCAGGAGGCCCGGGACGCCGCCGAGACCTCGGACTCCGAGATCCGCCGTCTCGAGGACAGCGTCTCCAAGCTCCGCTCGCAGCTCAACAGCACCACCGAGCAGGTGACCGACGCCGAGGACGCCAAGCGCGCCACCGAGCGCGCCCTGGAGGAGGCCCGCCTCAACCACTCCTCGCAGCGCGTCCAGTGGACCTCGCTCCGCAACGACATGAAGCGCCGCGCCTCCAAGGCCGACGGTGAGATCAGCGCGGTCCTGCCCGAGTACGGCGTGGGCTTCATCAACCTCTCCGCCGCGGACCGCCTCAGCGAGGGCACCGTCTTCCGCATCGTGAGCGGCCGCCCCGGCGCGGACCCCGCCTCCGCCAAGGCCTTCTGCAAGGTCACCAGCGTCGGGCCGAAGTTCGCCGAGGTGTCCATCTACGACGTCGCCGACCGCTTCGAGCCGGTCGTCGTCGGGGACCAGATCTACAACCCGCTCTACGAGCCCAAGGGTCAGCGCAACGCGGTCCTCGCCGGCAACATCTCCGGCGCCTACAACGAGCCGGAGCTGCGCATCCTCTTCAGCGAGATCGGGATCAACGTCCAGAACGAGATCTCCAACTCCACCGACTTCCTCATCACCGGCGGCCCGATGTTCGTCGACGAGGACGGTGAGCCCCTGGAGCAGCCCCTCCAGGTCGACCAGCTGCCCATCTACGGCGAGGCCCGCGACCTCGGCGTCACGATCGTGCCCATGCGCGACGTGCTCCAGTACTTCGAGCGCTGATCGATTCTCATCATTGGGACCGGCGAGCGCCGGGGGCACCGCGCCCCCGGCGCTCGCCTCGTTGAGGGCCGTCCGGCGCGCATCGAGCGCGCTCCCGGCGGTCGGCGCTGGCGGCGATTGTCGCCCGCGGCCTCTGGCGCGGCCGCCCCCCAGAGGCGAACATCTGCCGCCGCGAGGGGGGCCCTCACGCAGCCCTCCGGACCACCATGGACGCCCGCGAACACGACCCGGTCGAGGACACGAGGATGACCCTCGGCGAGCACCTCGACGAGCTGCGGCTGCGGCTCATCCGGTCCACGGTGGTGCTGGTGGTGGTGTTCCTGACGCTCTACGCCTATCGCGTGGACGTCATCCACTTCATCCAGCAGCCCTACGTGGAGTCCTCGGTGCGGCTGAACGCCGAGCTGGTGGAGATTCGCCGCGAGCAGGTGCAGGCGGACCCGGGGCTCGAGTGGAGCGAGTACTTCAGGACGCCCGAGATGGTGCGGCTCGGTCCCGAGGAGGAGATCGACGCCAGCCCCACGAGCTTCAAGGCCGGCGGGCCCTTCTTCGTGAAGCTGAAGGCGTGCTTCTGGCTCGCGCTGATCATCGGCGGCCCCTTCCTGCTCTGGGAGATGTGGATGTTCATCGCCGCCGGCCTCTACAAGGCGGAGAAGCGGGTGGTCTACACGTACTTCCCGGCGAGCCTGCTGCTCTTCATCCTCGGCGTCGCCTTCGGGTACCTGTCGCTCGTGCCCACGGCCCTGTACTTCCTCCAGGGCCAGGACCTGGGCCTGGACGACATCAACCGGACGATGGAGCTGGATCAGTACATGCAGTTCCTCAAGGGGCTCGCCCTGGCCCTGGGGCTGGTGTTCCAGCTCCCGGTCTTCCAGTTCGGGCTCAGCCGGATCGGCGTCGTGCGGCCCGAGACCTACGCGAAGCTGCGCGGCCACATGGCGGTCGTGGCCCTGATCGTCGCGGCCGTGCTGACTCCCCCGGACCCCGTGACCCAGATCATGCTGGCGGGGCCTGCGATCGTCCTCTGGGAGATCGGGTACTGGCTGGCGCGCCTCACCTGGAAGGAGCCCGAGGACCTCGACCTCGACGCCGCCGGCGGCGGAGCGGCGGCGTGAGCGACCGCCGCGCCGTGGTGGGCGTGGTGTCGGTCGGCGACGAGCTGCTGGCCGGCGCCCATCCCGACCTCAACGGGCCCTACCTCGCCGGGCGCATGGCGGAGTTCGGCCGGCGGGTCGAGCGCGTCCACGTGGTGGGGGACGACGAGGCGGCCATCGCGGAGGCCGTGGAGGCGCTGGCGGCGACCTCCAGCCTCGTGTTCGTGAGCGGCGGCCTCGGCCCGACCCTCGACGACGTGACGCGCCACGGGGTCGCCCGCGCACTCGGCGCGCCGCTGGAGGAGTGCCCCGCCGCCCTCGAGGAGATCGAGCGGTGGTTCACGCGGGCGGGGCGCGTCATGCTCGACAACAACCGACGGCAGGCCCTGGTCCCCGCGGGCGCCGCGCGGATCCCCAACGCCTTCGGCACGGCCCCCGGCTTCAGGGGGAGGCACCCCTCCGGCGCCGAGGTCGTCGTCCTCCCCGGCCCGCCGCGGGAGCTCCAGGGGGTGTTCGTCGCCGAGGTCGAGGGCTGGCTGCGGGCCAACCGCCCGGACGCCCTGCACCGGGCGCGGGCGTCCGCCTCGTTCGTCGACCTGCCGGAGAGCACCTTCGCCGACGCCGCCGGCGCCTGGCTCGAGCGCGGGGCGAACCCCCTGGTGGGAGTGACGGTGAAGGACGGCATCCTCACCACCCGGGCCGTCGCCACCGCCGACTCCCCCGAGGAGGCCGAGCGGCTGGCCCGCGGCCGCGTCGACGAGCTGCGCGCGCTCTTCCCCGACCGGTACCTCGCCGAGCGCGTGGACGACCTCGGCGCCTTCGTGGGGGAGGAGCTCCGCCGCCTCGGCGTCCGGTTCAGCCTCGCGGAGTCCTGCACCGGCGGCCTCGCGGCCGCGTCGCTCACGTCCGCCCCCGGCGTGAGCGAGGTCTTCGAGCGGTCCTTCGTGACCTACGCCAACGAGGCCAAGCAGCAGGAACTCGGGGTCCCCGGGGAGGTGCTCCGGGAGCACGGGGCCGTGTCCGAGGCCTGCGCGAGGGCCATGGCCCTGGGGGCGCTGGAGCGGTCCGGGGCGGACCTCGCCGTGGCCATCACCGGGGTCGCCGGCCCGGGGGGCGGGACCGAGGAGAAGCCCGTGGGCCTCGTCTGGTTCGGCGTCGCCGTCCGGGACGAGGGGGGCGGCGCGCCGCGCGTGGAGGCGGAGGAGCGCCGCTGGCCCCCGCTGGGGCGGGCCCGCGTCCGCCGCTGGGCCGCCAACCGGGCCCTGGCCCACCTGCTGCGGGTGGCCCGCGCGCGGGCCGTCTGAGGGGACCTCCCGCTCGCAGCGCTCGCCCGGTCCGCCGTTGGGCCCCGACCGCCGCTCTCGGCGGCTCACGGACGGGGTCCCGGACACCCCGCCCGCCAGCGCCCGCCGGCCCGGGGAACCAGGACCCCCGGCGGGCCGGAATCTCGGCGCCCATGGGCTGGTTTCGGGGCCGGACGCTGCTATTCTCTCCGCCGCCATCCGGTGGGAGCCCCAGGGCCCCGCCGGTGACCCGTTACCCCATGGTGTAATTGGCAACACATCTGGTTTTGGTCCAGACGTTCCAGGTTCGAGTCCTGGTGGGGTAACCACCTCCTCCGCGCCCGGAGGCGCGTCGAGGAGGGTTCCCGGGAGTCGAGACTCGGTAGGCACCCGCTGGGGCTCCTTGAAGGGGCTCCTTGAAGGCGCTCCGTGAACGGGTTCCGCGCCGGGTCACGCAGCTGAGTCCTCGCGCTGGGTCCCCATGCCGGGCCTTCGCAGGGCCTCTGCACGGGGCGCCCGCGAGCGGTGCCGACGAATCGTCGACGGGCAGGAAGATCCGAACCGCCAGCGCGTCCACTGGGATCCCATCCGCTCCAGGAGACCCCATGTTCCGACGCCTCCTCCTCGCCGCCCTCCCCGCCCTCGTCACCCTCGCCCCCGCTGCCGCGGAGGGGCTCGTCCAGCTCCGATTCGGTGGACGGGCATCCGACCTCCTCAGCGAGCAGGATCCCGACCAGCGACAGGCGCTGGGCACGCTCGTCGAGGTGGAGGTGACGGCCCGGGTGTCGGCAGATACCGACGATCCGTTCGACGGGCTCCGGACCCTCTGGCTCCACCTCCACGTCGCGCCCGGCACGACCGGCGCCGACCTCGCGGCCCTCGTGTCACGGCGAGCGCGTGACCTCGGGATCCGGGCCATCACCACGGAGGGGAGCGGCAACCTCTGGATCGAGGCCGCCACCGAGGTGAACCTCCGGGTGGGGGGTGGGCTCGCAGCGACGATCGCGTGCGCGGAGGGGCCGCCGGCTTCCCTCTCCGTCCGACCGCCCGCCCGGGTCCGCCAGGGAGCGCGCCTCCAGGTCCACGCCTCGACCGTCATCCTGCCCTCGGGTGAGCTGCCCGTGCGGGGCATGGCGGCCCTGACCGTCCCCCTCGAGCCCGAGGCGAGCGCCGCCTCGATCTCCGCCGCGCTCGCCAGCGCGGGTCAGGGCGAGTGGGTCTCGGATCGGCCGAAGGGGGACTCGTGGCGCCCCATTCGGATGGTGAACGGCGCCGCGTTCACCGGGTTCAGCTGCCAGCTCTCGCCTTCCGCGGGCACCTCACAGGCGAGCGGCGACTGGCGCCTCGAGCTCACGCTCTGAGCCGCCGGCGTCAGCGGCGTCGGCGCGGCTCCCGGTGCACGAACTCGGGGGCCGCGTGGCGGGGGCCCATGGCGGCCGCCGCCTCGAGCAGCTCGGGGTCCGGGACCACCCGCTCGAGCTCGACCCCGAACTCCCCCGCGAAGGCGGCCGTCAGGGCGGCCCCCGCGGCGCGCAGGTCGACGTCCACCCCGTGGTCGGACGCCGTGGCGACGCCGGGCTCCAGGGGCGAGGGGCCGAGCTTGATCGACCCGTGGTGCAGGATCCGGCCGGCGGTGCGGCGCTGGGCCGTGCCCACGCCCTTGGCCAGGGCGCCGGCCGGCCCCGCCCAGCAGATGTCCTGGGGGGTGGACTCGTGGAAGCACATCCCCGAGCCCTCCACGTCCGACGCCACCGCCTCCTCGCGCCGCATCCGGACCGACGGGACGCCCAGGGCGCCGAGGGCCCGGATCACCGCCGCGTGGGCACGCTCGTAGGAGTCGGGCACCGAGCCCCGGTACGCGGGGTCGTCCGCGTCCAGGGTCACGGAGAACGTCAGCTCTCGGCCGTGGTGGTGGATGGCGCCGCCCCCGGTGAGCCGCCGGACGACCTGGCCGTGGCGGGCCGCCGCGGGGACGTCCTCGAAGCGCTGGAAGTAGCCCAGGGAGAGGGCGTCTGGCGACCACGAATACAGCCGGAGCGTCGGCGTGCGGCCGACGCTCCGGAGCAGGGCCTCGTCGAGGCCCATGGCGAACCCGGGGCTGGCGTCCCAGGTCTCGATCAGGTTCCAGACCGGCAAGGGGACGGAGCCCGGCGGGGATCAGTGGTCCGCGGTGACGTGCTTCTCGTACGCCTCGGCGTCGAGGAGGTGGTCCATGCTCGCGTCCGTGGGCTTGATCTTGATCAGCCAGCCCTTCTTCCAGGGGTCCTCGGCGAGGGTCTCGAGGCTCTCCATCATGTCGGAGTTCACCTCGACGATCTCGCCGCCCACGGGGGCGTTGAGGTCGGAGACCGCCTTCACGGACTCGATCTCGCCGAAGGTCTCGCCCTGGTCGATCTCGCGGCCGACGTCGGGGAGGTCACAGTAGACGAGGTCTCCCTCGTTGCCGTTGGAGAGCTCCTCCACGGCGAAGTCGGTGATGCCGACAACGATGAGGTCGCCCTCGAGCTTGGCCCATTCGTGGGAGTCGAGGTACTTGCGGTCGTCAGGACGCATGGGTCACTTGCGGGTTCGTGAGTAGAAGGGGAGGTCGCAGACGACGCACTGCTGGCGCTTTCCGCGGATGTCCATGTCGATGGTCCGACCGGCGACGGCGAGCTCCACGGGGAGGTAGGCCGAGCCGATGTTGGTGTCGAGGGTGGGGGAGACGGCGCCGGAGCACACGTGCCCGACCTCGTCGTCGCCGTCGAAGAGCAGGTAGCCCTGGCGCGGGACGCGCTTCCCGTCGGTGGTGATGCCCACCAGCTTGCGCCGCGGCGCCTCCTTGACGGCGGCGAGGGCCTCGCGGCCGATCCAGTCGCCCTTCTCCTCCTTGAAGGAGATGCCGAAGTTCAGGCCGGCCTCGACGGGGTTGTGCTCCCGGTCGATCTCGTGGCCGTACAGCGGCATGCCAGCCTCGAGCCGTAGCGTGTCGCGGGCGCCGAGGCCGATGGGGGCGAGCCCGTGGTCGGCGCCCGCCTCCAGGAGCGCGGCCCAGACGCGAGCGGACTCGCCGCTGGGGAAGTAGAGCTCGAAGCCGTCCTCCCCGGTGTAGCCGGTCCGGCTGATGCGCACGTCGGGGATCCCACAGACCGTGGCGAAGGCGAACTTGTAGTAGCCGATCTCCCCGAGGTCCTGGCCCTCGACGAGGGGCTGCAGCGCGTCCTGGGAGCGGGGCCCCTGGAGGGCGAGCATCGCGAGCTCCGCCGAGCGGTCGGTGATGGTCACGTCGTGGTCGCCCACGTGCTCCTCGAGCCAGGCGAGCACGGCGGCGCAGTTGGACGCGTTGGCCACCACGAAGACGTCCTCGTCGCTGGACTTGTAGAGCAGCAGGTCGTCGAGCGGGCCGCCGTCCTCCGCGCAGACCAGGCCGTAGCGGATCGCGCCGACGGGGATCTTGCCCACGAAGGAGGTGACGAGGCCGTCGAGGAAGCGGGCCGCGTCCGCGCCGGTCACCTGCAGGCGGCCCATGTGCCCGAGGTCGAAGAGTCCGACGTGCTCCCGGACGCGGCGGGCCTCCTCCAGGATCGAGGCGTACTGGACCGGCATGCTCCAGCCGCCGAAGGGGACCATCTTGGCCCCGAGCGACACGTGGACGTCGTGCAGGTCGGTCTGTTTCAGGTCGGCGTCGGTCATGGGGCGGGCGCTCCTGGTGGCTTGGGTCGAGGCCCGGCTCCGGGCTCCCCCGCGGACGAGGGGTGGAGAGTGTAGGGATTCGGGACGCCCTGGGCAGGGGGCTAGGCCCCCGAGCAGCGCGGGACAGGGTCCTTACGCGAGGAGCGGCGCCCCTCACCCCGCCGGGCCTCCCCGGGCGGACGGCGGCCGGCCCAACCCCGGACACGGCCTCGTCTCCGGGGCCTTGCCCCGCGCTCGCCCCGCGTTCGCCCTGGGGCCCTCACCGCAGGGGGAGGCCCCGGCTCCGTCCCGGTGCGAGCCAGCGGCGGGCGCGCCTGCCCCGCCCCGGGACCGGGGGCGGGGTACGTTTCGATGGAGGCCCGCTGGGGGCGGGCGTCCGTCCACCCCCCTCGCAGGACCGCGCATGCCTCGACTCCACCTCGCCCCGCTGCTCCTCGCCGCAGCCGTCCCCGGCCTCGCCGGGGCCCAGGACCCCTTCTCTCCGTCCCAGCGCTGGCTCGTGGAGCCCGCCACCACGGCCTGGTGCCCGGAGCAGGTGGCCTTCGCGGGGGACGAGTCCTTCGTCTGGTGCGCCGTGCGCGGCGCGGACCAGTCCCTGCTCCTCGTGGACACGGTCTCCACCGGCGCCGGGCAGGTCCGGGCCGTCGTCCCGCCCCTCGCCCAGCAGTTCCGGGCCCCGGAGATCGCCGCGGGCCGCCGGGCCGATCGGGTGTTCGCCCTGCGCCAGGTGTCGACGCCGTCCATCTATCGCCGGACGCCGCTCGTCTCCGCCTTCGATCCGCTGACCGGCGCGGGGGGGAGCGTCCTCGACGAGGCGTGGACCCACGACATGGGGATCCGCATCAACGGGCCGGTGGAGCTCGCCACGGATCGCCTCGGCGAGCGCGTGGTGGCGGCGGCCTGGAACGACGTCAGCGCGGAGGTCCGCCTGCACGTCCTCGACGGGACCGACGGCGCGCTCCTCGGGGCCGTCGACCTGCCCGCCTACGGGCTCAACGCGCTCACCGTCTCGGAGGACGGGGCTCGGATCGTGGTCTCCGCGGGGATGACCCTGTACGTGCTCGACGGCTCGGCGAACCTCCAGCACACCCGTCCCCTGGCCCTGGCCACCCGCGCCCTCGGCGTCTCGGCCGACGGGCGCACCCTGGCGTACGGGGACTTCAGCTCCGTCCGCCTCCTCCGCGAGGTCCCCGGCCGCGGCCTGCTCGACGCCGGCGC
>JASFWR010000389.1:0-3502 GCA_050049155.1 Planctomycetota bacterium
TGGGCGAACCTGCCGGGTCGGCCGGGGACGTTCCATCTGGGGTCGTAGTGACAGAAGATCCACGCCCGGGGCGTGTGCTCCTCGCCGAGCAGCCTCGGGAGGAAGCTGACGCCGTCGAGGACCACGCCCGCCGGGCGCTCGAGGGAGGCGGCGTCGCACAGCGTGGGGAGCAGGTCGGTGAAGTCGACGAGGTCGCCGGACACGGCGGGGGCGGCGCGGCCGGGCCACCAGGCGATCAGGGGGACGTGGGTCCCGTGGACGTTCATCCGTGACTTGCCGCCCACCACGGCCTCGCCCTGGAACCGGGTCGTGATGCGCCGGTCCGTCCCGTTGTCCCCGACGAAGATCACCAGGGTGTCGCGCCCGCCGTCCTTGAGGGCCGCCGCGTCGAGGACCCGGCCCACCAGGTGATCCATGTGCTCGACCATCGCCGCGAAGCGCGCCTGGGCGCTCGCCTCCCCGGAGGGCTCCACCTCACTGGCTCCCGCCGGCGGCGCCGCCGCCGGTCCTGCGGCCGGGGGCGGCTGCACGAACGGGGCGTGGGGGAGGACCATGGGGTAGTACAGGAAGTAGGGGGCCTCCCGCTCCGCCTCCATGAAGGCCACCGCCCGGTCGCAGATCAGGTCCGGTCCGAAGGCGCCGGAGTGCACCTCCAGCTCGCCGCCCTCGTCCAGCGTCGGGTCGTGGTACCTCGAGCCGCGGTCCTCGGTGGTGTTCCACAGGCACCAGCTCTGGAAGCCCAGCTCGCGGGGCCGCTCCGGGGCGGTGTCGCCGTAGGTGAGCTGCCACTTGCCGGTGATGGCCGTGGCGTAACCCGCGGCGCGGAAGAGCTCGCCGAGGGTGACCTCGGCCGGGTCCAGGTAGCCGAAGCGCACGTAGTTGCGGAAGGAGTACCGCCCGGTCATGAGCTGCACCCGCGACGGGGTGCAGAGGGGGGTGCTGTGGCAGCGGGTGAAGCGCACGCCCTCCGCCGCCATCCGGTCGAGGCGTGGTGTGTCGTAGGACTCGCCTCCGTTCACGCCGAGGCACTCGTAGCCGAGGTCGTCCGCCAGGATCAGGACGACGTTGGGGCGGTCGTCGGGTCCGCCTTCGGGTCCTGCGCCGGGCGGCGCCTCCTGGGGGCGCGCCGCGGGCAGGACCGCGAGGGGGACCAGGAGCGACGTGAGGGTGAGCACGGAGCGGGCGGCCGTCAGCGTCCGAGGGACTCGAGGTCCCGGCCCACCGGCCGGAAGAAGATACGACCGCGCTCGATCTCGCTCTCCGACACGCGCTTCACCTCTCCTTCGATGCGGTGGAGAGGCCCGCCCTGCAGCACGGCGAGGGCGGCCTCCGCCGTCCGCCTCGAGCGATCCTCGAGGTCCGACGCCAGCACCGCCTCGACCAGCGCCGCGTGCTCCCGCGAGCGACCGAGGGCGAGGGCCAGGACGGCGGCGTCCCGCTCCTCCGCCCGACGGCCGCCGAGCGCCTCGCGGAGCGCGTCGAGGGCGCTCTCGTCGGGGAGGGCGTGCCCGAGCCCGATCAGGGCGGAGCGGCGCACGAGGTCGCTGTCGTCCTTCGCCGCGGCCTTGATGACGGCGCGGACGCTGCCCTTGTCGGCCCGGCCGCAGGCCGCGAGGGCGCGGACCCACTCGGCCCGGACAGCGTCGTCCTTCTCCGACTTCCAGCCCTTCCGCGCGATCGAGAGGCCCTCCGCGCTCCCGATCTGCTCGAGGGCGACGGCGGTGCGGGCGCGCCGGGACGGGCTCTTGCTCCTCGCGGTCTCCTCGAGGACCTCGATGAAGGTCGCGGGCGAGATCGTCCCCAGGAGCTCCACGGTGCCGTCCACGATGGCGCCCCCGAAGCCCCCGCCGAACCTGCCGCCGCCGCCGCCGCCAAGGTCCCAGAGTCCGATCTGCTTAGCGAGGAAGTCCGAGGCCTCGGGCTCGTCGGTGAACATGATCTGGATCACGTCGCCCTGGTCGCCCATCCCGATGAAGCGCTTGTTCAGGGCGCCGAGCTTCTCCTCGAGCTCCTCGGGCTCGAGCCCGCGCCCGTACTCGTCCTCGTCCAGGACGCGGAAGGACTCGCCCACCAGGAGTCGCCGCGGCGGGTGGGCGCCGTCCGGCAGCTCGGGGCGCTCCTCGACCCCCGCCCGGCGGAGGGCCTCGTCGGTGCACCAGGCGAGCTCGGGCCCCGACAGCTCCCACGGGCACGACAGCAGCAGCTCGCCGTCGGCGCCGATCCAGAGGTGGTGGGGGAGCGCGATCACGCCCTCCTCGTTGGGCTCGACCCAGCGCTCGCAAACGGTCGCGAGGTTCTGCCTGTGGTTCCTCGGCTCGACCCCCTTCATGCGCGGGAGCTTCTTGGACTCGTCCTCGTCGAAGGACCACGCCGGGACGTTGACCGTGGCCGCCATCGCCCGCGCCGCGTCCTTGCTGTCGTAGAGCTCCCGCTCGTGGCGCCGGGTCCGGCCCTCCTGGGCCTCCCCGAGGGCGACGAGCACGACGCGCTGCTCGGCGGCTGCCACCTCGAGGGCCTGGTCGATGCGCGCCGACCAGGTGACCCGCGACGGCGGCGGGTCCGCGAGGGGCGAGGGGGCGAGGAGGCCGGCGGCGAGGAGGAGCGGGAGCATGGCGAGTGGGTGGAGGGGGCGAGCCTCCCCAGCGTAGGCCAACGGGCCGCGCGGACCGGCGGCGGCGCGTCAGGCTGAACAGAGGCCCAACAGACCGCTCGCGGCGCCGGTGGACTCCGCGGCCGAGGGCAAACCCGTGGGAGGACGGCCATCGATCCCCTTCAGGGCCCGTTGTGAGGTCCTCCGGCGCGTGGATAGGATCTCGCTCATGGCGCGCATCCTCGGACTCTCCTCCGGCGACCCCTTCAGCCCGAGGAGCTACTCGGGGTCGGCGCGTCAGCTCTTCCGTGCGCTCCAGCGCCGGGGCGTCCTCGGAGCGGCGGTCGACGTGGACCTCCACCGGCCCGCCCAGGTCCTCACCCGCACGCTCGAGGTGGCGCGCTCCGGGCGGTTCGCGGCGCGGCGGCTCCGCGCCCGGTGGAGCCCGCTGGCCGTGGGCCTCCGCTCCGCCCGGGCGGCCCGCGCCCTCGCCGGCTCCGGCGCGGACGCCGCGCTCATGTACGGCACCGACTTCCACCCGGCGGAGGTCCGCGGCGGCGCGGGCGTCCCCGTGGGCGCGGCGCTGGACGCGACCTTCGCGCAGATCGCGAGGGCCGGGGAGCACGACTTCGGGCGCCTGACCCCGGCGGAGGTCTCCGAGTGCGTCGCGCGGCAGCGCTCGGTGTTCGATCGCTGCGACGTGATCTTCCCGCGCACCGAGTGGTGCGCCGAGTCCCTGGAGCGGGACTACGGCGTGCCCCCCGAGCGGCTCGTGGTCACCGGCGCCGGGACCAACTTCGACGGCCCGCCTCCGCCGCGCGAGACCCACGACGGCCGGACGCTGCTCTTCGTGGGGCGCGACTGGCGGCGGAAGAACGGGCCGCTGGTGCTCGACGCCTTCCGACGCGCCCG
>JASFWR010000390.1:0-3487 GCA_050049155.1 Planctomycetota bacterium
TCCCGATGCTGCCGAAGCGCGCGAGGTCCGTCGTACGGTCCGCGTCCCCGGAGGACCGGACGATCAGCAGCTCGTGCTCCTCGCCGAGGAGCTCGCGCGTGGTGTTGGCCTGCCAGAGGGCGAGCCGACTACCTCGTGTGGCGATGTGCATGGGAAGGGGGTCGCTGGAGGGCGGGGTCACTGCCCGCCGAAGTCCCGCTCAACGTCCCGCAGGACCGCGTGGACGTGGCCGGGGCCGTCGGTGGTGAACAGCTCGAGGGCGAACCGGGGCGTCCGCAGGGTCCAGGCCCGCGGGCCCTCGAGGGCGACGTCGCCCCAGCGCACGAAGCGGAGGCCGTCGGCGCGGTCCAGGTCGAGGTCGTAGGGGGTCCGGAGCGCGGGGTCGAGCATGGAGAGATAGGCGGTGAGCAGCCCCCCCAGCTTCGCCCGCACCGCCGGCTCCAGGTCCGCGAGGCGCACCCCGTCCGCCGGCGGGAGCTCGTCCCGGCCGGGCCCCATGCGGATGTCCCGGGGGCGAGGACCCTCCGAGGGCTCGAGGGCATCCCCGCCCGCGCCCACCGCCTCCCGGTACGCGCGGTTCAGGGCCCCGAAGACGTTGACCGTGGACTCCGTGCCGCCGCCCTCGACCTCGCGCAGGGTCGGCCGGGCGCCGATGAAGAACGGGGTCACGCTCGGCACCTGGCCGGGGCGGCAGTCCACGTGCAGGGCCAGGTGGTGACCCTCGAAGCGCCAGGACCAGCGCTGCGCCTCGCCGGGCTCCCCGTAGACGCGCAGCCAGTAGAGGTCGGGGTCCCGGTGGGTCGCGACCCGCTCGGGGGTGGACTCCATCCGCCGCAGCTCGGACTCCAGCTGCTGGACCTGCCGCCACATGGTCATGCCCTCGTCCGAGAGGGCCGTGTCCAGCAGGCCCTCGAGCGCCTCGACCTGCGCGTCGTCGAGGGCGCCGACCTTGATCCCCTCGCGCTGCACCGGGCCGAAGGCCCACTGGGTCCGCTCGGGGTCGTCGTGGGCGGCGGCCGCGAGGTCCGACTGCGCGTCGGAGAGGGCGGCCAGCATCGCGGCCGCGCGGATGGCCATCTGCTCGGCGGGCCCGTCCGTCACCGGGCGGGGCCGGAGGGCGGAGGCGGAGGAGATCAGCAGGACGGCGAGGGTGCCGGCGAGCGGGGCGGCCCCGGTCAGGCGCGTGAGCTTCATGGCCTTCACGATACAGGGGGCTCCCTGTGAGCGGGCGGTGGGGAGACGGGAGCGGGCGGTGATGGGACGGGGGAGGGCGGCGGCCCGCAGGAACGAGGGCGGCTCCACCAACGCCCCGGCGGCGCGCGGCGTACCCTCGACCGACGCTTCGCAGTTCGAGCGCGGGGCGCCCCTCGGATGGAGGTACCGAGCATGAACACGACGACCCGGCCCCTCCCGCGGACGCTCCCGCGGGTTCTCCTTCCTGGCGCGGCGGCCGCCGCCGCGCTCTTCACGTCCATGGCCTGGGCTCCGCAGGAGGGGCCCGGGGCGGCCGGCGGCGGCGGCGTCCCCCTGCGGCCGTTCGCGACCGAGCCCCTCACTCCCGACGCGCCCCTCCCCGGGGGGCAGGGGGCGGAGGACGAGCCCGCCGCCCCGGAGCCGGGCGAGGCCGCGCCCGCGGACGGCGGCGCCGCGGGTGTCGACGCCCTCGCGGACGCCGCGCGCCTGCAGCTAGCGGACGCGGACCTGGACCGGCGGATGGACGCCTACGCGGCGCTCGCGGAGGCGGCGCGGCGGCCGGGCGACGCCCGCGCGGCGCTGGAAAAGATCGCAGCGGACCTGTCCGAGCCGGAGACGGCCTTCCTCGCCCGCCTCGCCCTCCGCGAGGCCCGCGCGACGGCGGCGCCCGGGGGCCTCAACTTCCCCATGGGGCCAGGCTTCCGCGGCCTCTCCGGCGGCTCGCTCCTGGAGGAGCTGCTGGGCGCGGACCCCTTCGCCGAGGACCTGTTCGGGGGCGCGTTCCCCGGAGGGCGACCGGGCGGGCGCCCCATCCCTGGGGGAGACCCCTTCGAGGCCGCGCGGCGCCAGATGGAGGACGCGCAACGGCAGCTGCGGGAGCAGCTGGAGGCGCTTCACTCGCGGGGCGGAGCGGCGCCCGCTCCGGGGCCGGGTACGAGGACGGCCCCGAACCGCGCCCGCCGGGGCGGCCTCTCCATCAAGAGCGTCTCGGTGCAGCAGGGCCCGGACGGCGTGCGCGTACGGATCGAAGAGGACCTCGGGGAGGGGACCGAGACGCGGACCTACGAGGGGGAGAGCGTCGAGCAGCTCCTCGAGGCGCACCCGGAGCTCCGCGGCGTCCTCGGGCGCTGACGGGGTGCCGGCCGGGCGGCCTCAGGCGAGGTCGCCCGGGAGGCCGTCCACGAAGCGGAGGTAGGCGCGCTCGAGGGCGGCGGTGGACTGGGTCTGCCGCGCGCTCTCCTTGAGCTGCGAGAGGGCCAGGTGGAGGAGCTGCCGCTCCATGGCATGCGCCAGCTCCAGCTCGCGCGCGGAGGCCTGGCCCTCCGTGATCCGGTCGAGGAGCCGCTCGCGCTCCTCCGCGAAGCCGCTCTTGAGCTCCTCGATCGCGGGCGTGAAGGCGGCGAAGGTGCGCAGGCTGAGGAACTTGTGGACCTCCCCGATGAGGAGGGGGGTGGCCTCCTCGGCGGCCCTCACGCGGCCGGCGCGGTGCTCCTCGACCACGGGCAGCAGGGCGTCGAGGTCGTAGACGAGGACCCCGTCGAGGGAGGCCACGTCCGCCGCCACGGCCCGGGGCACCGAGAGGTCGAGGATCACGAGCGGCTGATCCCGCTTGGCGAGGGCCTTGCGGTCGAGCCCGGCCCGCGTCACCAGCGGCTCGACGCCGTCCACGCAGACCACCGCGAGGTCCGCGGCCTGGAACTCCTCGGCCAGCCCGTCGAGCCCCGTGGACCGCACGTCGCCGCCCAGCTGGGCGGCGGCCTCGGCGGACCGCTCGGGGGTGCGATTCATGAGGCACAGGCTCCCGATCCCCGCCGCGGTCAGGTTCCGCGCGGCGAGCAGGCCCGTCTCCCCCGCGCCCACCACCACGGCGCGGCGGTCGTCGAAGCGACCGATGGCGCGGGCCGCCACCTCGATGGCGACGCGGGCCACCGAGAGGCTGCCCTCGCCGATGGACGTCTCCCGGCGGATCCGCTTGCCCACCGCGATGGCCTGCTCGTAGAGCGGCGTCAGGAGCCGGCCCGTCACCCCCGCGTCGATGCTCCGCTTCAGCTGCCCGAGGATCTCCGTCTCGCCGAGCACGAGGCTGTCGAGGCCGGCGGCGACCCGGAACAGGTGCATGATCGCCTCGATGCCCCGGAAGCAGTAGACGTGCTGCTCCTCCGCGTTTCGGAAGAGGGCGCCGCGCAGCGTCGCCGCGCCCCGGGCTCCGTCGGACGTCGAGGCGAGCACCTCGGTCCGGTTGCACGTGGAGAGGATCACGCCCTCCTCCACGAGGTCCCCGCTGGTCAGCTGG
>JASFWR010000391.1:0-3483 GCA_050049155.1 Planctomycetota bacterium
GAGCGTCGTCGTCCGCGCGGAGAACGGCGTCGACCGGGCGCTCGCCCCCATGCGGTGGGGCCTCGTCCCCTCCTGGGCGAAGGACTCCAAGATCGGGTATCGGACCATCAACGCGCGCTCCGAGACGGCCGCCGAGAAGCCGTCCTTCCGCTCCGCGTTCCGGCGCCGGCGGTGCCTCGTCCCCGCGAGCTGGTTCTACGAGTGGCGGCGGGAGGGCGGCGAGAAGGTCCCCTACCGGATCCGCC
Organism: Planctomycetota bacterium; assembly: GCA_050049155.1. Lineage (GTDB taxonomy): Bacteria > Planctomycetota > UBA1135 > UBA1135 > Saltatorellus. The sequence continues at coordinate 246 of JASFWR010000391.1, forward strand.
GCCGTGACGGGCGGCCCATGGCCTTCGCCGGCCTCTGGGAGCGGTGGAAGGGCAGCGCCACCGAGGGCCCGAGGACGACCTTCACGGTCCTGACCACGGGCGCGAACGAGGACGTCGCCGACCTCCACGACCGGATGCCGTGCCTCCTGGAGCCCCCCGACTTCGACCGGTGGCTGAGGACCGAGGTCGACGACCTCGCCGCCGCGCAGGCGCTCCTCGCGCCCGCGCCCGCCGGCCTCCTGGAGCTCGACCGCGTGAGCTCGCGGCTCAACAACGTGCGGAACGAGGGGCCGGACCTGATGGGCCCGGACACCCTCTTCTGAGCCCCAGCCCCTTCAGAGCCCCAGCCCCTTCAGAGCCTCAGCCCCGTCAGAGCCTCAGCGCCTGCGGCGGGGCCGGTAGCGGTTCCAGCGGGTCATGAACTCGGTGGCGCGGCCGAGGAGCTCCGCGTCCGAGGCGTCGACGAGCACGTCCAGCTGCTCCTCGACCGGGACCTGGTAGGCCGGGTTCGTCTCCCAGGAGCCGTCGGGGTGGGTCGTCTTGAAGCCCTCCTTGTACTGCAGCCGGAAGGCCTCGGCGGCGCGCGACAGCACCTCGGGCTCGTGGCGCGAGAGGTACTCGACCATGCCGAAGGCCAGCTGGGCCTTGTGCTCGTCCCAGGTGTTGCGGCGCCAGCCGGCGAACTCGTCGAGGGCGAGCGGGTCCTTCTTCCGCTTCTTGAACTCCCGCTTCAGCTCGGTCTCCCAGCCGCCGTGGTCGCCGATCCCGACGAAGCCCGTGCGGTAGGGGAAGCAGTAGATGTCGCGCATGACCTCCAGCTCGATGTTCCAGGCGGCGCCGACGCTGAGCCACGTGGGCTGGGGGCCGTAGGAGCGGAAGACGAGCAGCCGCGCCAGGCGGTTCACCAGCTCGTTCTCCGAGCGCCAGACCGTGCCGAGCTCGTAGCCGTCCGGGGCCTCCTGCCAGACGGCCGCGGTGACCTGCTCCTCGGAGAAGCCGGGGCGCATCCCGTGGACGTGGACGAGGTTGGAGAGGTCCTCGCGGGCCTGGCCCAGGCCCGACAGGAGGTCCTGGTACTCGCCGGCCTTGCGGACCTCGACGAGGACGACCGGCACCTGGTCGGGGACGTGGTCCCCGATGCCCCAGGCGGCGCGGCTGAAGACCTCGTCGGAGCCCGCCCGGTCGGGGGGCGACATGAGCTCGTCGAAGGCCTCGAGCGTCCGCTCCACGAGCTTCATCCGCCGACGGGCGACCTTCTTGGAGGACGTCACCAGGATCACGCGGCCGTCCTCGGTCATGGAGACGTGGTAGTCGTTGTCGAGGATCCACTCCCGATAGAGCTCGAGCTGGTCCAGGGCGCCGTCCAGGTGCTCGGCGGCGACGTGCTGTTCGAGTTCGGCGAGCTCGTGGCTCCTGCCGCGGACCGAGACCTCCAGGTCGTCGGCGCGGACCTCCGCCAGGGCGGAGGGGCAGAGCGCGGGGATCAGGGCCAGGGTCCAGTGGAGCGAGGGGTGCATCGGGGTCGTCTTGGTTGGTGGGTCTGGGGAGGGGCGGGGCGCCTGGGGTCGGGCCCTCGCCACACCCCCAGGTGCGGCCACGCCGCCGGGTCGGACAGGCATCCCTGGGAATCGAGGGCGCCCGGCCGGGTCGTTATTCGGAGGACACTGCGACTCGTTACGTAGGCACCCGAACTTCATTCGGGATTTCCCTCACTTCCTTCGCGGGAGCCAAGGCTCGGACACAACCCTGGCGCCCCCTGCGACGCGTCCCGCCCAGCATCGAGCCGGCCCAGCATCGAGCCCGCCGCGCTCACCCGGCGCTGGCACCGGCGGGCGCCCGCTGGACCCCTCCACGCGCCGGGCCGCCCTCAACCGGTGGGCCGAGCCGTCAGGCGCCTGGCGTGGTGAACTCCGGCCGGCCCGCGCCCGGGGGCCCCTGGAGCATCCGCTTGGCCGCGGCGAGCTCGGCGGGGTTCACCGCCGTCGAGCGGCGGAGGCGCACGTAGTGGATCCGCCGACCCTCCCGGATCCAGCGCTCCTCGTAGGCCGTCCGGAAGGCGAGCGACTCCGCGAGGGCCTCCTCGAAGCGGCCCGGCGGCGCCCCGTGGACGTCGTCGCACCGGTCCTCCACGACCATCCCCGTGAGCGGTCCGTCCTTCAGCGTGCTCTCCCAGAACTCCGGGCTGTCCGTCTTCACATGCACGACCCCGCCCTCCACGAGCAGGCTCTGGTACAGCCGCAGGTAGTGGGGCGAGGTCAGCCGCTTGGTCCCACGCTTGTCGCCGAGCTGGGGGTCCGAGAAGGTCAGCCAGACCTCCCCCACCTCACCGGGCGCGAAGAAGTGGTCCAGCCACTGGATCCGGGCGCGGAGGAACGCGGCGTTGAGCAGCCCCCCCACGTGCGCCGCCTTCGCCCCCCGCCAGAAGCGGTGCCCCTTGAGGTCGACGCCCACGACGTTCGTCCCGGGGAAGCGGCGAGCCAGCTCCACGGCGAACATGCCCTGGCCGCAGCCGAGCTCGAGGGTGAGCGGCGCCCGCTGTGCGAAGACCTGGTCGCACCACTCGCCCCGGAGGTACGTGGCGCCCGCCGCGATCCCCGCGAGGTCGGGCTCGTGGACCCGCTCCATGGACTGGTTCTCACGCCAGCGATCACGCTTCGTCCGGCTCCGCATGGCCCAGAGGATGGCGCCTCCCGCCGGGGGAGCAACCCCCTTCGCGCCCGAGGCGCCGAATCGGGAGCCGCCGGCCGACGCCATGAACGGAGGAGGGGCCGGCCGCCCGCGGCGACCGGCCCCTCCCCGAGCACCCCGGAGCGACCCGGGGGACCTGGGGATCAGAGGGTCAGCGTGACCTCCACGCCGTCCGTGAAGTTCGAGGTGGCCGTCCCGCCCGCAGAGTCCCGGTGCCAGGCCTGGAAGTTCCAGGCCTCACCGACCGCCCCGGTGACGAAGCCGGTGGGCTGCGGGATCTGGGTCAGGTCGATGGGCAGCGTGAAGGAGCCGGACGCGCCGGAGTTCAGGATCTGGCCCGGCCCCACGTAGCGGCCGATGGCGCCGCCGAGGCAGAGGTTGCCCTGGGAGCCGCCGGGCATGGGGATCAGCGACTGCTGCTGGCTCGTCAGGAAGAAGCCGAAGGACGAGGTCGGGAGGTTCGAGGCCTCCATGGAGAGCTGGTTGGTGCTCACCGACGCGGAGCCGAGCCCGCGGATGACGCCGGACGCCCCCGTGGAGTTGACGGCGC
>JASFWR010000392.1:0-3474 GCA_050049155.1 Planctomycetota bacterium
GACGAGGAGAGCCCGGCGCCGAGCGCCGCTGCGGCGGCCGCCGCCGCCAGGCCCAGGAGCCCCGCGTACACCGGGATCAGGCCGACCTGCAGCGCGTACGCGCCGAGGGCCACCAGCCCGACGAGGGAGAGGGGCCCGGCGCCGCGCAGGAAGAGGCCGGCGCCCAGCACGGCTCCCGGCAGGGCCGCCTCGGAGAAGTCGCCGGTGTTGCCGAGGGCGGCGCCCTGGTCGGTGGTCAGGGAGCCCACCACGAGGAGCGCGGTGATCACGGGCAGGCCGCTCGCCACGAGCCGGCGCCCGGCGGGCCCGAGGGCGGAGCCTGCCACGGCCCAACCGGCGCCGGCGGCCAGGGCCGTCACCGCGCGCCACGCGCCGAAGACGTCGGCGGAGCGCTGCAGGTGGTAGGCGGCGAAGGCGAGCACCAGGTAGAGGAGCGGGAGCCCCAGGAGGCGGCTGCCCCTGGCCCGGACCGTGGCGAGGAGCGCGGCGGGGATCGCCGCCAGGGCGGAGAGGCCCACGCCGATGGAGGTGGTGTCGGGGGCGTCCACGAAGGGCGCGAGCAGCGCCGTCCCCCCGTCCACCAGGACGCCGGGGAGGCACAGGGCGCCGAGGGGGACCAGCACGAGCCAGGCCTGCAGCCGGTCCAGGGGCGCGGCGGCGCCGTCGCCCTCGACCGCAGCCCCGTCCGCGTCGGGTGCCTCGAGCTCAGGGTCTTGGAGCTCGGGGTCTTCGGGCCCGGGCTCTTCGGGTTCGGGGGCTTCGGGGACGGCGCGGACCATGGTCGGGTGGGGGGCGGCCCCGCCGGAGAGCTTCACCTCGCAGGGGGCAAACCTCAAGCGCGCTCCGGCTCGGCGTCGACGGACCGCGCGCGGCGGCCGTTCTTCCCGGGGGATCGAGCTTTCCTGTTGGGAGCGCGCGCGGGGCGGGCCCATGATCCCGGCATGGTCGCCTTCCGCTTCCTCGCGCTGATCACCGTGGGCTTCGTCCTGCTCACGTTCGTCTTCCTGCTGAACGCGTCCAACGCTCGACTGGAGCGGGAGGCGGTCCGCGTGCTCGTCGCGGAGCCCTTCCCGCTGGAGGCGGGGGGGGAGTCCTCGTGGACCCTCGACCTCGGGGCGCCCCGGGTCGAGGAGGCCTGGCCGGGCGTCCAGCGGCAGCCGCGGCTGACGGTCCGAGCCGCCCCCGGCGCCGAGCTCGCCGCCCGCGCCGAGTACCGCTCCGCGGACGGCGGCGTCCGGCTCCAGGCCCTGACCTCGGGGGAGCGCGTCGTGGCCGCCGCGGGTGAGGACGGGGTGGTGGACCTCGGCACCCTCTGGATGTCCTGGGAGCACCCGCTGACCGTGGACCTCGAGGTGCTGGACGCGGGCGAGGGCGGCGAGGCTCAGCCCGTGCTGAGCGGGTCCCCGTCGCGCAACTTCGTGGCGGCCCGCGCCATCAGCCGAACGCTCTGGCTGGTCTTCACCATCATCGGCGCCGCCGGGATGGCGATCCTGGTGGCGACCCAGCGGGACCTCTTCGGTGAGAAGCGGCGCTGACCGTCCTCCGGCGCGGGCCCAGCTGACGGACCCAGCCGACGGACCCAGCCGACGGACCCAGCCGACGGACCACGCCGACGGACCACGCCGACGGGCCGGGGAGGACCGTCCTCAGGACGCGCCGACCGCGCGGGAGACGATGGCGTCGACGAAGGTCTCCGGGTCGAAGCGCTCCAGGAGCTCCACCGACTCCCCGGTGCCGACGTAGCGCACCGGGAGGCCGAGCTCGCGGTGGATCCCGAAGATGGCGCCGCCGCGCGCGGTGCCGTCGAGCTTGGCGACGATGAGGCCGGTGACGTCCACCGCCTGGGTGAACTCCTTGGCCTGGCGGATCGCGTTCTGCCCGTTGGTGCCGTCGATGACGAGCCACGTCTCGTGGGGGGCGCCGTCGATCTTCTTGCCGATCACCCGGCGCACCTTCTCAAGCTCCTGCATCAGGTTCGACTGGGTGTGCAGCCGGCCCGCCGTGTCGATGATCGCCACGTCCACGCCGCGCGCCTCCGCGGCGGCGCAGGTGTCGAAGGCCACCGCCGCCGGGTCGGCGTTGTCGCTGTGCTGGCGGACGATCTCGGCGCCGTTGCGCTCGGCCCAGATCTGGAGCTGGTCGGCGGCCGCCGCGCGGAAGGTGTCGCCCGCGCCCAGCAGGACCTTCTTGCCCTGCCCCTGGAAGCGGTGGGCGAGCTTCGCGATCGACGTGGTCTTGCCCGAGCCGTTCACCCCGACCACGAGGATGACCGTGGGCTGCTGGTCGAACTCCGGCTCCGGCCGCCCGCAGTCCCCGAGGAGCTCCAGCAGCTTGCCGCGCATGGCGGCGCGGACGTCGTCCTCGCCCTTCAGCTCCCCGCGCTTGTGCAGGCGGGAGAGCTCGGCGATGAGGTCCGAGGCGATGGCGCCGAGGTCGCTCGTGTAGAGCAGCTCCTCCAGCTCGTCGAGGAGCTGCTGGTCGATCTCGCGGCCCCCGCGGAAGATCCCGGAGATGCCGTCCGAGATCGCGTCTCGGGTCCGTGAGAGCCGCTGCTTGAAGCGGTCGAGCAGCCCCATCTCAGCGCCCCTCCGCGGCCGCCGCGCGGTTCTTGATCTTGTCGAGGATGCCGTTGATGAAGGCGCCCGAGTTCTGGGTCGAGAAGCGCTTCCCGAGCTCGATGCCCTCGTTGATGGCGACCTTCGGCGGGATCTCGTCGCAGTGCAGGAGCTCGAACGCCGCCATGCGGAGCACGTTCCGGTCGATGACCGCCATGCGCTCGATCAGCCAGTTCTGGGCCACGGCCTGGATCTCCGCGTCCAGCTCCGGCGCGGCGTCCACGGTCCCCTCCACGAGCACGCGGGCGTAGCGGGTCGTCTCCGCGTCCCCGCCCTCGCCCTGCTCCTGCAGGAAGGCCGTCAGGTCCTGGAGCTTCTCGGGGCCGAGGAGGTCCACCTGGTAGAGGAACTGGAGCGCGAGCTCCCTGGAGCGGGTTCGTTTCTTCACGGGGTCGTGGGGGCGGCGAAGCCGAAGGGCCGGTCGTTCTCCTCGTCGCTCGCCTCGTCCATGGCGGCGAGGGTGGTCAGGGCCGCGCGGGCCACCTCGCGGCCCTTGTCCTCGGCGCCGCCCTCGCTGGCGGGCAGGGCCCGGGCGCGGGCCTGCTCCAGGGTCTGACACGTGAGCACCCCGAAGTGGATGGGCTTGTCCGTCTCGAGGGAGGCGAGGGTGATGCCCTGGGTGGCGCCCATGGCGACCCAGTGGTCGTGGGTGGTCTCGCCGGTGAGGACGAGGCCGAAGCAGAGCACGGCGTCCACGTCGTCGCGGCGCGCCAGCCGCCGGGCGACCAGGGGCAGCTCGAAGGCGCCGGGGACCCAGACCACGCGCAGCCCGTCCTCCTCCATGCCCGCGGCGCGCAGTTCCGCCTCCGCCGAGCGCAGCATGGCGCCGGTCAGGTCCTCGTGGAATCGGGAGATCGCG
>JASFWR010000393.1:0-3473 GCA_050049155.1 Planctomycetota bacterium
GAAGTCGGTGGGCAGCGCGAGGGCCTCGTCGAGGGAGTTGGTGTGCAGGCTCTGGGTGCCGCCCAGCGCCGCCGCCAGCGCCTCCGTCATGGTGCGCGGGACGTTGTTGAAGACGTCCTGGGCCGTGAGGGACCAGCCGGAGGTCTGGCAATGGGTGCGGAGCGCGAGGGACTTGGGGTTGGTGGGGCCGAACCGGCCCATTCGCTCCGCCCAGATCTGCCGGGCCGCGCGCAGCTTCGCCACCTCCATGAACGGGTTCATCCCGATCGCGAAGAAGAAGCTCAGCCGCGGCGCGAAGTCGTCGACCGCGAGGCCCGCCTCGATCCCCTTGCGCACGTACTCGATGCCATCGGCGAGGGTGTACCCCAGCTCGAGGTCGAGCGTCGCGCCCGCCTCCTGCATGTGGTAGCCGCTGATGGAGATGGAGTTGAAGCGCGGCATGCGCCGCGACGTGAACCGGAACACGTCCGCCACGCACTCCATGGAGGGCGCCGGCGGGTAGATGTACGTGTTGCGGACCATGAACTCCTTGAGGATGTCGTTCTGGATGGTCCCGCTGAGCTGCTCCGGCGCGACGCCCTGCTCCTCCGCCGCCACCACGTAGAGGGCGAGGATCGGGAGGACGGCCCCGTTCATGGTCATCGAGACGCTCATCCGGTCGAGGGGGATCCGGTCGAAGAGCACCTCCATGTCGAGGATGGAGTCGATGGCCACGCCGGCCATCCCGACGTCGCCGACCACCCGCGGGTGGTCGGAGTCGTAGCCCCGGTGGGTGGCGAGGTCGAAGGCGATGGAGAGGCCCTTCTGCCCGGCCTCGAGGTTCCTGCGGTAGAAGGCGTTCGACTGCTCGGCCGTGCTGAACCCCGCGTATTGCCGGATGGTCCAGGGGCGCCGCACGTACATCGTCGAGTACGGCCCGCGAGTGAACGGGGGGAAGCCCGGCATGGACCCGGTGGGCGCGCGCTCGCCCACGCCGTAGGTCGGCGCCACCTCCACGCCCTCCGGAGTGCTCCAGGGCTCGGGTGACTCGGGCGGGCGGTGGGTGGACGCGGCCCGGGCTCGATCGAAGTCGAGCCCGCTGAGGTCGGGGGCGGTGGTCATCCAGCGGCCTCCGGGGTGGGGGACGCGGCGGCCGCCTCGCGAAGCTCGCCCAGGAGCGCCACCGCGTTGCAGCCGGCGTGGAGGTGGCCGTGGAGCCCCGCCGCGAGCAGGGGGCCGTCCGTGTCCGACGGACGGCGGGCGAGCACCACCGCGGCGGCGCCGGCCGCGCGGAGCGCCTGGCAGGCCGCCGCCGCGCCCTCCTCGAGGTTGGCGTCGGCGGCGCACAGGCAGGCGACCCGCGCGCCGGAGGCGACGAACTCGGCGGCCAGCCCCTCGGCGTCCAGGTCCGGCGTGGAGGCGACCACGTCGAAGCCGCCCGCCCGGAGGAGGTCGCCGGCGAACTGGCTGCGGGGGCCGTGGGCGGCGAGGGCGCCGAGGCAGGCCAGGAATGCGGGCAGGGCGGGGCCCTCGGCGAGGTCCTCGAAGGCGGCGGCCTCCCGGATCGACGGGAGGGGGTCCACGGTGAGCGGGGCGCCGCGCACGAGGCCGTCGCCCAGCTCCTCGAGGGTGGCGCCGGCCGCCGCGGCGCGGAGCCCGTGGTCGAGGCCGTCGACGGGGCCCAGCACCACGTCCCCGCGCGCTGCGAGGCGCGCGGCCCGGGCGGGCGCGCCGGGGTCCTCGGCGGAGCCCGGGGCGGTCGGCGCCTCCTCGGTCGGCGGGAAGACGGACACGCCGACCAGCGGCCGGCGGCGGGTGTGGAGCTGGGAGCTCAGGTCGTGCCTCGACGCCGCGAGGGCCGTCGCCAGGCGGCCGGAGGTCAGGGCCGCCCCGAGCCCGCCGGCCTCCTCGGTCTCCTGCATGAGCGCCCAGGCCCGCCGGGCCAGGGCGTCGGTCCGGGCCTCGAAGGCGTGGGCGCCGCGCGCAGGGTCGCCCACGTGATCGAGGCGCGCCTCGCGGGCGAGGACGAGCTGCAGGTTCCGCGCGTTGCGCCGGCCGAGCGCGCCGGGCTCACCGAGCGCGGCGTCGAAGGGCAGGGTCGTGATCAGGTCCGCGCCGCCCACCGCCGCCGCGAAGGCGCCGAGGGTCGTGCGGAGCATGTTGGTCCAGGGATCACGTCGGGCGAGCCCGCGGGGCGAGGTGGTGGCGTGGAGCACCAGCGGAGGGGCGCTCTCCACGCCCCAGGCCCCGAGGACCTTGGCGTGCAGGAGCCGCAGGGCCCGCAGCTTGGAGACCTCGGTGACCAGGTCGTGCCCCACGTCCATGCGCCAGACGAACTGGCGGTCCGCGGCCTCGACGGAGAGCCCGTCCTCGACGAGGCCACGGAGCGTCTCGGCGTAGCCGGCGAGGGCGTACCCGAGCTCCTGGACCGCGTGGCCGCCCGCCCGGGACCAGGGGGAGGCGTCGACGGCGAGGGCCCTGGAGCGCGGCATGCGCTCCGCGACGCCGCGGGCGAGGGCGCAGGCCTCCCGGCGCGCGTCCTCGAGGTCCCCGGGCAGGGCGCCGCGGGCCGCGAGGGTCGCGACGGCGTCCACGCCGAGGTGCACCTCGACGGCGCCCAGGTCGACCCCGCGCTCCTCGCAGAGCGCGCCGAACGTCGACGCCAGCGGGAGCCCGTCCGCGCTCGTCCCGAAGGCGATGGGGATCGCCTCGAGGTAGACGCCCGCCAGCAGCTGGTCGAGGTCGTGGAGCCAGCGGACCTGGACCCCGCGCGGGCCGCGGTCGAGGTCGACGGCGAGGCCGCTCGCGCCGCCGGAGAGGTCCTCCAGGAGCTGGCGGTTCGAGACCTCCGGGGACGGGTGGTCCACGAGCTGGGCCACGGCCCAGCCGCCCCCCCGCGGGGAGACCTGGCCGGCCGCCGCGGTCGACGCGCCGCCGGGCCCCACGTGGAGCGGCTCGACGTCGATCCCCTCCAGGGTCCGGGTGATCAGCGTCCGCTCGAACGAGCGGTCGGGGCCGAGCTCCTGCTCGACCCTAAGGCGCCACTCCTCCGGCGTCGGGGTCTCCATCTCCGTCGTCATGGGGGGGCAGGTTAGCTCCCCCGGGCGGCCGGCGCCCGGGGTCGTGGCCCAGGACCTTGCCGTAGAGCAGGGAAACGCCGAGGAGGCAGACCGCCAGGCCCAGGAAGGACCCCACCCGGGCCAGCCCCTCGAGGGAGCCGAGGTCGTAGAGGAAGACCTTGAGCACCGTCACCACCAGGACCACGAGGCTCGCCCAGCGGAGGCCGGACGCCCGGAGGCGCAGGCCCGCGCCCAGGAGCGCCGCCGCGAAGACCGTCCAGGCGATCGACATGGTCAGGTCGCGGGCCTGCATCTTCTCCGGGTCGAAGGCGATCCGCTCGCCCGTGCTGTAGTTGTTCAGGATCACGGCGTTGATCCAGGAGAAGGCGACGACGAGCAGGGTCACGGAGACGATCGTGCGCGGGAACCTCATGG
>JASFWR010000394.1:0-3467 GCA_050049155.1 Planctomycetota bacterium
GGTCAGCGTCCGCTCCTGGTCGAGGTCCCGGCGGAGGTCGCTGCCGACCGCGGTGCCCTCGAAGGGCACCGCGAAGACGGTCCGGTGCGTCCGGGGTGCGTCGTCGATGTCCACGTGCTGGGCGGCGATCGTCAGGGTCGAGCGGTCGTCGACGAGGTGCTGCACCTTGAAGTCCCCGTCCCACTCGTCGTACCCCGTGTTCGGGAGCTCGCCCGAGGGGTCCCCCGCGGTCATGTCGCCGAGGTCCTTCAGCGTGCCGCCGAGGCGCCAGGCGGTCCGATCCCCCATCGCGCCGCCGAGCTCGACCCGCGTCATCACGTAGTTGGCCGCGTCCGCCGCGCGCACGAACACCTGTCCGCCGAGGGGCCGGTCCCAGATCTCCGGGTCCTTGGTCAGCACGTTGACGGTGCCGCCGATCGCGTCCGAGCCGTACAGGACCGAGCTCGGCCCCTTGACCACCTCGATCCCCGCGAGGGAGAAGGGGTCGATCGTCCCCGCGTACTGGTTCGGGCCGTCGCGGAACACCGAGTTGTTGAGCCGGACGCCGTCGATGAGGGTCAGGGTCCGGAAGCCGGTGAAGCCGCGGATGTAGGGGGACCCCTGGGCCGGGCCGGTCTCCTGCACGAGGACGCCGGGCACGTCCCGCAGGGCCTGGGGTAGGGAGCGGGCCTGCTCGAGGCGCTGCCGGGGCACGAAGTCCACCGAGTACGGCACGTCCAGCATCGCCTGCTCTCGCCTCGAAGGGGTCACCACGAGGGTGTCCAGGTCGAAGGTGGCGCCTCCCCGCGCCTCCCGCGGGGGGGCGACCTCGTCCGCCGGCGGCCCGTCCTGGGACGGGTCCGCAGGGGCCTCCTGGGCGACGGCCGAGGTGGCAAGGGCGGCGTAAACGGCCAGGGCGAGGATCCTGTAGAGCGGGGTTCCCATGGTGCTCGGCGCTGGAGGGACTGCGTAAGATACGGGGACGCGACGAGAACGGGATCCGCTGGCGGAAGTTCGAAGAAGCGGCAGAATCTGCGCTCCGGACGCCTCCCTCCCCGTTGCTCCCGGTAGCGCCATGTGCCCCCCCGACCGCTCCCCCAGCTCCGCCGCCCAGGGCGGGACCGCGCCAGCGACCGGCGTGGCGCAGCCGGTGGTGGCCTCGACGGCCGGCGGGTCCGGCTTCAGCTCGAGCCTCGGAATCTCCCTGGCCTTCCACGGCGCCCTGGTGGCGACCCTCGCCCTCTCGCTCCGCCCCTGGGCCGCCCCCAGCGACGCGAGCCGCGGCCAGGAGTTCCTCGCCCAGCTGTCCGCGCCGGCGCCGGCGCCCGCCCCCTCCCCGGTCGAGGTCGTCGAGGCCGTGACCCCGCCCCGGCGCGACGCGACCCTCCCGGAGGAGCCGCTGCTGCTCCCGGAGGCGCCGACCCCGCCCCTCGAGGTCGCCCCCCCCAGCCCCCCGGCCCCGGTGACGAGCCACCTGCTGGAGTCCGTGGTCTACCCCTCGGTCGAGCCGCTGCGGCGCCCCGCGGAGGAGCCGGCGGTCGAAGCCCCCTCGCCGGCCGAGGAGCTCGAGGCTCCCACCGCGGCCGAGGCCGCCGAGACCCATGCTGCCAAGATCCAGCCGCCCGGACCCGCGGCCCAGCCCTCCTCCCCCGAGCCCCTCGAGGGGCTCTGCGTGCCGCCGGTCTATCCGGCGGTGGCCGCGCGCCGCGGCTGGACGGGGACCGTGGTGCTGCTCATCGAGGTCTCGGCCGACGGCACTGTGGGAAGGGTCACCGTGGAGACCACCAGCGGACACGTCGTCCTCGACGACGCCGCGACCCGGGCGGTCCGCGAGTGGCGCTTCGCGCCGGCCATGCTGAACGGGACCCCGGCGCCCGCCTCGGTCCGAAAGCCCATCCGCTTCGGCCCCGCCTGATCGACCCGGGCGGACGGCGCGGAGCTCCTGGTCCGGTCGCCGGGCGAGCCCTCAGGACGCCGGATCGGCGCGGAGCCGGCGCCTGACGCTCGACGCGTCCACGTCGGACTCCTCCCAGAGGACCCGGCCCTCCATGCCCCCCGCGACCGTCAGCGCCTCCCCCGTGAGGTGACGGGCCGCGGTCGGGGAGAGCACCCACGCGATGCTCCGCGCGATGTCGTCCGTGCGCGCCAGCTGCTGCACCGGCATGGTCCGGACGACCCGCTCCACCACCCCGGGCTCCTCCAGGTTCCTGGCCGTCATCTCGGTCACCGTCCAGCCCGGCTCGACCACGTTGACCCGGCCGTAGGGGTCGAGCGCCACGATCTCGTTCTTGAGGGAGCGCATGAGCCCGTACAGCCCCGACTTCGAGGCGGCGTAGTCGGCGTGGCCCCGCTCGCCGAACTTCGCGGCCGTCGAGCCCGTGAACACGAGCGAGGCGCCGGCGCCGTCCGGGTCCGGCCCCGCGGCCCGCAGGGCCCGGAGGAACCCGCGCGCCGTCCAGAACGCCCCGGCCAGGTTGACCCCCAGCACGGCGTCGATCCGCTCGGGGTCGAGGTCCACCAGGGGCCGGTCCTCGGGGGGCCAGATGCCCGCGTTGACCACGCAGCCGTGGAGCCGCCCGTGCCGCTCCCGGGCCTCGGCGAGGACGCGCTCCATGGCGTCCGGGTCCTGCACGTCCGCGCGGGCGATGCTCGCCTGGTCCCGCCAGGGCTGCTCCTCGAGCCACGCCGAGAGCGCCTCCACCTGCCGGTGCCCGTGCAGCACGAGCTGCGCCCCCTCCTCGGCGAGGATGCGCGCCACGGCCCGGCCGATGCCGCCGGACGCGCCAGAGATGAAGACGGCGCGGCCCTCGAGCCCCAGGTTCATGACGGGTCCTCCACGGGTTCCAGTTCCACCCGGGCACTGTAGAGCACGTTGCCGCCGCCGTGGTCCGACACCTCGGGGCTGGTGAGGGCGTTGACCCCGACCCCCTCGGGCACGAGGTCCTCGTTCACGAACCCGTCCACGCGGACGCACTTCCGCGGCAGGTCCGGGTCCTCCACCGCGGTCAGGGTGAGCGCCCCGAACTCGCTCCGGAGCCGGACCCGCGCCCCGTCCCCGACCCCGATCGAGCGCAGGTCGGTCGGGTGCACGTGGGCCCGGGGCGCCCCCAGCCGCGCCCGGTGCCGGGCCACGTGGAGGAAGGTCGAGTTGTGGGTCGCGGTCGACGGCGTCGAGAGCAGCTGGAACGTCCCTCGCATCCCCGCCCCGTCGTCCGGGGACCAGCCCGGCACGCGGTTCCCGCCGGCGGCCTCCACGCTCGGGCTCGCCAGCTCGATCCGACCGGACGGCGTCCCGACGCCCTCGAAGGACCGCGGTGCGAGCTTCACAGGCTCGCCCGCCACCGCGCGGCGGTACTCGTCGTCGGTGAAGCGGCCGCGGTTGGCCGCGAGCAGCTCCCCCACGAGGACGTCCTCGTCCACCTCGAAGGCCGGGCCGCGGTCGTCCCCCGGCGCCGCCGCCCCCAGACCGAGCGCTCGCCCGAGCGCCG
>JASFWR010000086.1:0-11370 GCA_050049155.1 Planctomycetota bacterium
CGGCTCCGCCGCGCCAGCTGCTCCACCCTGGAGCGGAGCAGGGTCCGGGCGAGGAGGAAGGCGAGCGCCGCGGTGGTGGTGGAGGCGAGGGACACCACCACGGTCCCCTTGACGACGCCGAACAGGGCACCGACCGCGAGGGTGATCGCCGAGCCGGGGACGAGGGCCAGGGCCGCCACCACGTAGAAGGTGCCGAAGGCCAGCGGGCCGAGGGCGCCCATGGTCTCGACCCGCGCCGACACCCGGTCCAGGGCCTCCCCCAGGGGGAGGAACCAGGCCGCCGAGAGCAGCGCCACGCCGGCCGCGGCAGCCAGCGCGGTGCGCGCCGGGCTCCTGTTCACCTGCTCGGCTCGGGCTGGGGACATGGAGGGACCAGCGGGACTCAGGCCGCCATGGCGACGGGGGCGTCGCCCTCTTCATCGTCCCGCTTGCGGGCGCGCTCCTCCCGCTCGGCCTTGCGTTCGGCGCGGCGGCGCTCCCGCTCCATGCGCCGCTCGCGGCTCTCGGCGGTGAGCGCGTCGATCCTCGCCCGTGCCGCTCCCTCGTCGAAGCGGAAGTCCGTGTCCTCGAAGCCGGGGAGCCGGACGAGCGCGTCCGCGAGGACCATGGCCACCCAGGTCGTGCCGCGCGCGTTGGGGTGGAGCAGGTCCTTCTGCAGCGCCTCGTCGAGCCCCTCGACCGCCCACTCGAGGTCCCGGACCCGCACGGGCTCGCTCTCGACGTACCGCCGCATGAGGTCCGCGAGGGGGACCACGAGGACGTTGTCCCGCTCCGCGGCCCAGGCGCGGATGGCGCGGTTCATGGCGGCCCGCTCCTCGTCGGAGGGGAATAGGCGGCGGTTCACGACGGGCCCGCCGAATGGGCCCTTGCCGTCGAGCGCGTGGGAGATGTCGGGCAGGTCGCCGATGACCAGCGGGCAGCTGAGGCGGTCGAGCTCCGCGAGGCCCACCTCCAGTCCCCTGGACCGGCGCGGAGCGCTCCGGAGGTTGGCGCCGAAGGCGTACCAGAAGAGGAAGTCCACGCCGACCACCGCGTCGGCCTCCGTGGCCACCGCGGCGTCCACCAGCCGCGCCCCGGACTTGTAGGGGTCGTTGAAGAACCAGCGCTCGCCCTCGCCGACGAACTGGACTCGCGCTCGGCCCGTCTCGGACAGCGTCGCGGACAGGAACACGGAGAGCGGGATGTCGCCGTCCGTCCTCAGCTCGGCCGACAGCCCGTAGCCTGCCGAGACGCTGGCCCCTGCGGTGAAGACCTTCAGGGAGGGCGTCTCCTCCTTGGCCTCTTGGGGCGCCGGAGACGGCGGCTCCTGAGCAGGGGCGGCGCCCGTGAGGTGGGCGACAGCGGCGAGGGTGAGGAGCCAGGTCGGCGGGTTCATCGGGCGAGGCGGTCGGGGGACGGCACGACAATGTAGCCCCGGCCCGGCGGTTTTCCGCGGACCGGCGCGAGCCTTGTCCCCGTCACTCCACCCAGGGTGGCGCCAGCAGCTGCCGCTTGCCGTCCGAGGACCGCAGCGCGCCGCGGTGGGGAGGGGCGCCCTCCTCGCCGGGGCCGGGCCGGTCCCAGAGCTGGCAGGTGACCTCCTTGTGCTTCTGGTCCAGGCCCTCGCAGTAGTTGGTGTAGACGCAGCGCCGCACCGTCTCCCCCCGGCCGAGCAGCACCTTCCGCCACCAGTCGGGGTCCGCGAGGGACTGGCGCGCCGCCGCGACCACGTCGCAGGTCCCGTCGGCCAGCGCCGCCTCGGCGTCGGCGAAGGTGCCGATCCCGCCGCAGCCGACCACGGGGACCGCGTCGCTGACCTCGCGGACCGCCCGCCGGACCGCGGCGGAGAGGGGGAGGTTGCGGCCGAAGGGGCCGGGCGCGTCGATCCGGACCGTGGGCATGCACTCGTGCCCGCTCTCGCCCGTGTACGGGTACGCCGCGGCGCCGACCCGGGGCTGCCTCGCGTCCTCGAACTTGCCGCCCTTGCTGATGGAGATGAAGTCCATGCCCGCCTCGGCGAAGCGGCGCGCGAACCAGGCGGCCTCCTCCACGCTCGTCCCGCCCTCGATGACCTCGTCCGCGAGCATCCGGCAGCCGACGGTCACGTGGGGGCCCACCCGCCCGCGCACGGCGGCGAACACCTCCAGAGGGAGGCGCACCCGGCCCTCGAGGTCGCCGCCGTAGCCGTCGTCCCGCACGTTCCGAGCGGAGAGGAAGCTGGCCATGGTGTAGGCGTGGGCGAAGTGGAGCTCCACGCCGTCGAAGCCCGCTGTCACGGCGCGCTCCGCGGCGTCGGCGAAGAGGCCGGGGAGCGTCTCGGGGAGGCGGGCGATGTGGTCGAGGTGGGTGTCCCAGACGCGCTCGCGGGCGCCGTACTCCAGGTCCTCCACCTCGCGCTCGGAGAGCGCCTCCAGCAGCAACTCGTGGGGGAGGGCGGCGAGGGCCGCGCGCACCTCCGCGTCGTCGGCGTCGGGCGCCGCGCCCACGGCCTCCCGGTGGCGGTCCTCGAGGGCGAGGAAGCGCTCCAGGTAGACGGCGCGGTCGGGCCGCCGGCGGATCCTGAGGAAGTCGATCAGCTGGACCAGGAGCCGGGTCTCGCCGGCGCTCCGCTCGCGGACCTCCCGGACGAGCTCCTGGAGGCCTGGGACGAAGCGGTCGTGGCCGATCCGCAGGAGCGGGCCGGAGGGGACGTCGCGGATGCCGGTGGCCTCCACCACGAGCACCCCCGGCCGCCCGTCCGCGAAGCGGCCGTACCAGTCCACGACCTCCGGCGTCGCGTCCCCCTCCTCCGTGGAGCGCCAGGGCACCATGGCCGGGACCCAGGTCCGGGCGCGGGCCGTGAAGGCTCCGACGCGGACCGGGCTGAAGAGGCGGCTCATGAGCGCCTCGTCCGCGCCGGGCCAGGCGGCGTCGGGGAGGGGGTACGGCGGCGTCTTCGACACGCTTCGGAAGGTAGCAGGTCGTCGGGGCTCCGTCCGCGTTACCCTCCAGCCATGTCCGGGGAACACCCTCAGCCCGACGGCGCGGCGGCGCTGGTCACCGGCGGCACGAGCGGCATCGGCGCCGCCGTCGCGCGCGCCCTGCTCACGGCGGGCGTCCCCGTCGCGATCACGGGCAGGGACGCGGCGCGCGCGGCCGACGCGGCCCGCGAGCTGGCCGGCGCCACGGGGGGGGAGTGCGCGGGGTTCGCCCTCGAGGTGACCTCCGAGGAGAGCGTTCGAGCCCTCGCCCGGGACCTCGCCTCGTTCCACCCGGTCGAGTGGCTCGTGAACAACGCCGGGCTGGCGGAGACCATGGCCTCCACCGCCGCGGGCAACCTCGAGCTCGCCCGCCGGCTCATGGAGGTGAACTGCTTCGGTCCCGTCCGGCTCTTCGAGGCCTTCGCCCCGGGGATGCTGGAGCGCGGCCGCGGGCGGGTGGTCCAGGTGGCCTCCTCCGCCTCCCTCCGCGGCTACCCCTACGTCTCCGCCTACGTGGCGTCGAAGCACGCGCTGATGGGCTGGACCCGCTGCGCCGCGCTCGAGTGCGCGCCGAAGGGGGTCGGCGTCTCGGCCGTCTGCCCGCACTACGTGGACACGCCCATGACGCATCGGAGCATCGAGACCATGCGGGAGAAGACCGGCCGCAGCGAGGAGGACCTGCGGGCCTTCCTCGCCAGCCAGAACCCCGGCGGGGCGCTGATCACGGTGGAGGAGGTGGCGGACGCCGTCCTCGCGCTCCTCCGCTCGGAGCGGTCGGGGGTGATCCACGAGCTCACCGGCGGCGCGCAGGTCGTCATCGAGGAAGGGGTCCCGATCGAGGGGCGCTGAAGCCATGCTGAGGAAGATCTTTCGACGGATGCGCCCCACGGGGAACGTGGCGCGCGGGGACGCCAGCCGCGACCGGCTCCGGCGCTGGTCGGTCCAGCCCAAGGGCTGGAAGGCTGCGCGCGGCTACGAGAACGGCGTGCTCGTGGAGGACGGGGGGCGCACCCTCTACCTCGCGGGCCAGATCGCCTGGGACGAGGACCAGCAGCTCGTCGGCGCGGGCAACTTCTCCCGCCAGTTCGTCCAGGCCCTCGACAACGTCCTCGCCGTCGTCCGGGAGGCGGGGGGGAGACCTGAGGAGATCGTCCGCATGACGGTCTTCGTCACGGACAAGAAGGCCTACCTGGACGCGACCAAGGCCATCGGCGTCGCGTGGAAGGACCGCATCGGCGCTCACTACCCGGCCATGACCCTCGTGGAGGTCGCGGACCTCCTCGAGGAGGGGGCCATGGTCGAGATCGAGGCCACGGCCGTGATCGGCTGATCCCTCCCCAGGTCCGCGCAGGGGAGAGACTCGGTCCGCGCAGGGGAGGGGCTCGGTCCGCGCCGCGGCGGCCGCAGCGCGCCGTCCGGGAGACGAAGCGGACCGGCCGCCGACGCGCGGCTCAGGGCAGCGTGCCCGGGCGCCCGCCGGCCTCGAGGGCCGCGAGGAGGGCCGGCCGGTCCAGGTGGCCGGGCTCGAAGATCACCTTGATGAGCGACTCGTTCGGCGTCGCCGCGAGGCTCTGGAAGCCGTCGAGGGTGCTGCAGATGGAGCGGAGGTCCGCGACGCAGTTCTGGCAGTGGGGCGCTGTGTCCAGCTGCACCGCCACCATGACGCCCCCCACGGGCTCGACGGCGGCGGCGGTGACCTCCGCAGCGGGGGCACCCGCGGGCTCGAGGTCGATGGCGACCACGGGGTCCGCCGTGCCCGCGCCCTCGGCGCCCCGGACCGGGAGGCCCAGGAGGCGCACGGACTCGTCGAGGAGGAAGTCGACGTCCATGAAGGGCAGGTGGCTGATGTCGATCCACCGGATCCGGCCGCGGCCGTCCACGAGGTAGGTGCCGTGCAGGGCGATGTCCTCGAAGTCGTCGTAGGCGCGCCACGCCTTGAACTGGGCGCGGCTCGGGTCGCAGAGCACCCGGAACGGGAAGCCCGTGTCCGCGGGATCACCGCCCAGGGATCTGGCCACCGCCTCGGGGCCCTCGAGCCCGATGGCGACGATCTCGATCCCGGCCTCGGCGAAGCGCTGCGCCACGGGCGCGAGGACCTGCAGCTGCTCGACGCAGTGCACGCAGCCGAAGCCCAGGAAGTTCACCACGAGCACCGGGCGGCCGGCGAAGTCGGAGAGGGAGACCTCGTTCCCGTAGGCGTCGGGGAGGGTCCAGTCGGTGGCGACGGGGGGGGACCAGTGGCGGGGGCCCAGGGCCTCGAGGTCGACGTCCTGCCGCAGGGCCACGTCGTCGGCCTCGCGGAACTCGGGGCGCCAGTCCGCGGGGAGCTCCAGCGCAAGGGCGAGGGGCGCGAGCCGCTGGAAGGGAGGGAGCTCCAGCTCGGCCAGGGCGGCGCCCTCGCGCAGGTCCTCGAAGACCTCGAGGGCCTCCTCCTCCTCGCCGGCGGTCCACAGCACGTACGCCTTGGTCGCCTGCTCCAGGAGCTTGCCGTCGCCCTCCTTCGCGAGCCCGCGGGCCATCTTCAGGCCCTCCTCGGTGAGCTTCTCGTCGCCCGACTCGGCCAGCATCCGGGCGAGGTGCACGCGGTCGTAGCCCGCGTCCTTCAGCGCCTTCAGGGCGTCGATCGGGTCCTCGCCGCGGGCGTACTCCGCCAGGGCCTCGAGGCCCGCGATCTGCTTGCGGATGGTGGAGGCCTCGCGCTCGAAGGACTCCATGGCCTTGGCCATGGCCTCGCGCACCTCCTCCCGCTTCTTGTCCGCGGCGAGCGCCTCCTCCTCGGCCTCGTCCACCGCCTCGGAGCGCTCGGCCTTCACGGCCACGAGCATCTCCTCCAGCTGCTCGATGGAGCGGCCCACGGCCTCGACGTCACCGAGGTGGGCCGCGGCGCGGCCCATGCTGTACGCGCGCAGCGCGCCCTCGGGGTCGAGCCGGTGCGGCTCCAGGTACATGGTCTCGCCGAGCTCCTGGAGCGTCGTCCACTGCTCGAAGGCGGTGAGGGTCTCGAGGAGGCGCTGGCGGCCGTAGATCGCGCTGCAGCGCCGCTTCTCCAGGCTGTTCAGGTCCGGGTGGCGCGGCAGCTCGATCATGTTCTTCGCGAGCTCGACCGACTCGGTGACCCGGCCCTGGTGACGGAGGCTGCGGGTCAGCCACTCGTTGTTGTGGGCGAAGTTGTGGATCTCGTCGGGGAGCAGCCACGCCCGCTGCATGTGGGCGTGGTCCACGCGGGCCGAGGCCTCCTGCTGCCAGGCGGCGTCGTAGTGACGGCCGAGCTGGGCGAAGATGTGCCCGCCCATGTGCCAGTTGTGGGCGATCCCGGGCCAGGACGGGCCGCAGCGCACCGCGGTGTCCACCACGCGCTCGGCGCTGTCCTTCGAGTCCCAGAGGTGGATGCGGTAGTGGTGGGCGGGGTGGAGGGGCTCCGCCTCGAGCACCTGCCGCAGCAGCGCCTCCACGGCCATGCGGCTCGTGGTCTGGATGCCCTTGCGGCGGTTGAGCCAGATCCGGTTGGCGAGCAGCGCCTTGGCCTCGACGTCGTCCGGGTAGTCCCAGATGAGCTCCTCGTAGTCCTTCACGAGGCGCTCCGCCTCGCGCTTGCCGGGCTCCTTGCGCTTGGGGAGCTCGCGCTCGGCCAGCTCACCTTCCTCACCCGGCGCCGGGTTGCGCGGCTCCTGGAGGTCCTCGGGCTCCTCCGGGCCCTCGACCCGGTAGAAGCGCGCGATCATGTCGATGTAGCGCTGCTCGCGGTCCGTCACCAGCCCCCGCTTGAGCCACGCGGCGCGGGCGAACCAGGCGGCGCGGTCCGGCTGGTCCACGTTGGCCATCGCGAGGCCCCAGCTCGCCATGGCGCAGTCGGGGTCCTCGCTCAGGATCTGCCGGAAGGTGCGCTCGGCCTCGAGGAACCAGAAGCCGTGGAGCTGGCCCATGCCCTGGTGCACGAACGCCTGGAGGTGCTCCTTGCCGGGGGCGAGGCTGACCGGGAAGTGGATCCGGTCCGGGTTGTCCATCAGCGTCGCGGCCTGGCGCGGGCCCACGTCGAAGGCGGCGCCGTGCTCGGAGTGCGCGTCGATGGGGTCCTGCGGGGCGACCAGGGCCAGGAGGGCGAGGGCGTGGAGCATGGGGTCAGCAGCTGGGGATCAGCAGAAGGAGATCAGCAGCAGGGGATCAGCGGCAGGAGTTCAGCGGCCTGGGGTCGACGCGGCCGCAGGGGCCGGCGTCTCGGTGGGGGGGAAGAGCGCGATGCCGCCGGCCTGCAGGCCGACGTCGACGGAGCTCACGAGGCGCAGCGCCTCGAGGTCGATGGCGTCCACGGCGCCGGGGGCGGCGCCGCGGTCCTCGCAGGTGACGAAGGCGAAGCGGCTGTCGGGGGTGACGACGACCCCGTGGGGGATCGGGCGGCTCGTGCGGATCCGCGCGAGCTCCTCGCCGGACTCCAGGTCGAGGACGCCCACGGCCTGGCCGCCCTTGTAGGTGACCACGAGGCGCGCGCCGTCCGGGGTGACCTCCAGGTTGTAGGGGGCGCGGCCGGTGGGGAACCGGCGCTTGATCCGCCAGGCCTCGAGGTCGACCTCGAGCACCTGGTGCACGCCGTTGAGCGCCACGTAGGCCAGCGGCCGGGTCGGGTGGGGCTGGACCCAGGTGGGCTTGGAGACCGCGGCGTGCCGGACGGGCTCCTCGGAGCCCTCGGCCTCCCCGTGCCCGCCGCCCTTGCGGCGACCGGTGCCGTCCGTGAGCTCGAGGCGCCGCAGCACCTCCAGCCCCACGGCGTCGAGCTCGATGAGCTCGTCGCTCATCATCGCGCAGGAGAAGTGGCGGCTCCCGTCGGGGGAGAGGCGCGAGCCGTGGGGCATGGAGCCGGTGACCACCTGCTCGATCTCCACCATCCCCTCCACGTCGACGATGGAGACCGTGCTGGGCGTCATGTCCCCGTGGAGGTCGAAGTTGACGCAGTAGAGCAGGCCCGTGTCCTGCGAGATCTGCATGGTCGCCGGGAACAGGCCCAGCTCCGCCTCGCCGAGGAGCTCGTGGGTGGCGGCGTCGTACTTGTAGAGCAGGCCGTTGGGCTTGCCGTGGGCGATGGACACGAACCAGTGGCGCCCGTCCGGCGAGACCGTGAGGCCGTGGGGCCCCTCGATCTCCGTGGCCTGGTAGCCCACGTCGACCACCTCGCGGACCGTGAGGTCGCGCCCGTCGAAGGCCAGGTCGTACACCTGGTCGGCGGACTCCGCGGCGACCAGCAGGCGCGCCTCGGTGGGGGCGGGACCCTGGGCGCCCGCGAGGACGGGCAGGCCGAGGAGCAGGGGCGCGATCATCGCTCGAGCTTCACGGCCCACAGGCCGGAGTTCCAGTCGGAGAAGAAGATGTGGCCCTTGTGGGGCTGGGGGCCCCAGGCCATGGGCGCGTTGGGGATGTGGCCCTCCGGGTCGTCCGGGAGGAACCAGGCGATCTCCCGGCCCTGCCGGTAGACGTCGCCCATCAGCTCCCCCGACACGTCCACCGCGCGCAGGCCGGCGTTGTAGTAGGCGACGTACATGACGTCGTCCTCGATCCACAGGTTGTGGGTGCCGGCCTCGGGGACCTCGTAGCGCGCGCACTCGCGGGGGCTCTCCAGGTCCGAGAAGTCGATGAAGTGGATCCAGCCGCGCGGGTAGGTGGGCTTGCCCGTGGTGTTCAGACCGTAGGGGAACGCCTCGTCGCCGGCGGCGACGTAGAACCGCCCCGTCTCCGCCTGCCGGTAGGGGAAGGCCGCGTGGTTCCAGCCGCTCGGGTAGGCGTAGCTCGAGATCTTGACCGGGTTCTCCGGGCTGCCGCCCGCCATGCCGTTGCCGACGTCCACGATGTGCACGCCGTCGGACCAGTTCGACGAGTAGGCGAGCCCGTCCTCGACCCACACGTCGTGGATCGACGGGCTCGGCCGCTCGACCTTGTACGTGCCCACGCGGCGGGGGGCGCCCGGGTCCGAGATGTCGATGGAGTCGTAGCGGGCGCCGGCGGACAGGGCGTAGACCTCGTTGCCGTCGATGAAGACGTTGTGGACGCCGCCGGTGAGGGAGTCGTCGAAGCCGGAGAGGACGCGCGGGTTGCGCGGGTCCGACACGTCCACGAGGACGATTCCGTTCTTGCGGTTCGAGGCCCCCTCGCGGGAGAGGACGCAGATCCGGCCGTCGGCCGAGACCTTCACGTCGTTCACCGTCCGGGCGTCGATGGTCACGGTGGAGATGCGCTCGATGTTGGCGGGGTCGGTGACGTCCCAGAAGTGCGCGTCGCCGTTCGCGCCCCAGGTGCCCGTCACCGCGTAGTCGCGGCCGTCGAGCCCCTCCCAGACCCACAGGTCGGAGGTGTGGGTGTCGTCCACCCGGCCGTGACCCACGAACTTGAACTTGCCCGCCACGTCGCGCGCGGTCGCCACGGCCCCGAGGCGTCCGGCGGCGTTGCCGGAGGAGGCCACGAAGGTGTAGCGGCCGGGCTGCTCGGCGACGAAGCGCCAGGCGCGGGCGGTGCCCTCCACGGCCTCGATCTGGCCGCTCGCGCCGGGGCCCAGGTCGTCGTCCGTGCGCGCGCGGAAGGTCATCTCCACGGGGACGTCGGTGATGATCTCGCCCGCCGCGTCGTAGGCGTCCACCCGCAGGTGCACCACGTCGCCCGTCCTGGGCGCGTCGTCGTCGGCCTCGATCACGAGCCGCGCGATGGGGTTGGGCGCGGCGGTGCCGGTCATGGTGACGGCGACGCCGTCGGCCTCGACCCGGACCTCGAACTCGCCGGGGGCGTGGAGCGTGAGCTCGCCGCGCGCGTCGATGGTGGCCACGCTGGCGGGGCTCGCGCTCCAGGCCGGGGTGACGGCGCGCTCGGCGCCCTCGGGGTCGCGGCCCTCGGCGCGGAGCTGGACGGAGGTGCCGGCCCACGTCCCGGAGGAGCCCTCCGCGGAGACCGTGAGCGACGCCAGGGGCGGCCGCTCCACCCGGACGGGGATCGTGCGGGTCAGCCGCTCCCCGAGGCCGACGCGGCTGGCCTGGTTCTCGCCGGCGCGCCGGCGCCGCTCGCGGACCACGATCTCGAACTCGCCCGGGGCGATGGCGGTCACGACGCCCTCACGGTCGACGCTGAGGCTCCGCCGCTTCCGGGAGAAGAACATCACGGTGGCGTCGGTGGGCTCGCCGTCGGCGTCCCGGATCTCGGCGGTGAGCTGGGCGGTCTCGCCGATCTGGAGGACGAGCTCGGCGGGCTCGACCACCAGGGTCCGCTCCGACTCCTGTGACGCGGCCGCGAGGCCGGGGGGGTCCTGGGGCGCGGCGGGCCCGGCGAGGCCGGTGCCAGCGAGGAGGAGGGCGCTGAGGGCGGGGACGAGCAGGCGGGGGAGTCGGAGCATGGGGGGCGGTCTCGGGGGAGGGGAGCTCCATCATATGGAGGGGCGGAGAGCGCGTCCCGCCTGCGCGGTTCGAACCCGGTGAAGGAGGCGCCGCGCGGGACGCCCCCCGCCGGCCTGCGCTATGGTCTCACCATGATCACCCCCGAGACGATCCAGCCGGAGCACTTCGACTACGAGGAGCGGGACGGCGTCGCGACGATCCGGCTCAACCGCCCGGAGCGACTCAACGCCCTCACCTTCGACTCCTACGCGGAGCTGCGCGACACCTTCCGCGCCCTCGGCGAGCGGGACTCGGTGCGCAGCGTGCTGCTGACCGGGACGGGGCGGGCCTTCTGCTCGGGCGGGGACGTCCTCGACATCATCGGCAAGCTCTTCGGGGTCCCCGACTCGGCGCTGGTGGCCTTCACCCGCATGACCTGCGACCTGATCGAGAACATGCGCCGCCTCGAGAAGCCCATCGTCGCGGCCCTGAACGGGACCACCTGCGGCGCCGGCGCCGTGATGGCGGCGGCGGCCGACATCCGCATCGCCGCGGACACCGCCAAGATCGCCTTCCTGTTCACCCAGGTCGGGCTCTCCGGGGCGGACATGGGGGCCTCCTGGCTCCTCCCGCGCATCGTCGGGCTGGGGCACGCGAGCGAGCTGCTCATGGCGGGCGAGTTCATCTCCGCGGAGCGGGCCGAGCGCATCGGCCTCTACAACCACGTGGTGAGCGGCGACGACCTGGAGGCCGAGGCGAGGGCGATGGCCGAGAAGCTCGCCGCCGGGCCCGGCATGGGGCTGGCCGTCACGAAGCGGATGCTCAACGCGGAGGCGCACATGGACCTCGGGGAGGCCATGCAGGCCGAGGGGTGGGTGCAGGCGGAGTGCATGAAGCACCCCGACTACCGCGAGTCCTACGACGCCTTCGTGGAGAAGCGGCCGAAGGACTTCGTGAAGAACCGCCCGGGCTCGAGCTGAGGCGCCCGGAACCGCACCGGGGAACGCTGAACCGCACCGGAGAATCAGGGCGCGAGCGGGCGGACCCCTCACGCCAGGGGCGCGGCACAGCGGCTCGCTAGAGGAGCC
>JASFWR010000395.1:0-3439 GCA_050049155.1 Planctomycetota bacterium
CGCCTCGCAGATCCGATCGAGCGGGGGGACGTCGAGGCCTCCAGCCTCGGTCATGAGGGCGAGGCGGAGCCGATCGGCGGCGTACAGCCCCGGTCGCACCTCGGTCGGCGGCGCGGTGGTCGGCGCGGGCGCGGCGAGGGCGCGGGCCACGGCGCCGCGCTCGACCGAGCCGTCGGCCGCGCGGAACCGGTCGGCCACGACCTCCCACCGGCGCAGGTCCTCCGCGAGGACCTCGAGGTCCACGTAGTACCCCTCGTGCAGCGCTGCCCCACCGATGGAGCCGCCGCGCCGGGACATCCGGCCCGGGACGTCCGCGCCCTGGCACCAGATCACGGTGCCCCTGAACGGCCGGCCCAGGGACTCGCCCTCCCGGACCTCGGTGTGCAGCCGCCGCAGGACCGTCGCGTCGGGGCCGCCCTGGCCGGTCCCGCGCCCGACGAGGGCGAACCGCCCCATGCGCGCGAAGGCGGCGGCGAGCCCGGGGACCGGCGCCCCCTCCCGGCCCCGACCGAGCTCGGCGTCCTGGGCGCTGAAGGTGGGCCCCGGGTGCACGATGCTCCCCGCCGGGCCGTACCCGATCACCGGGGACTCGAGCCCGGCGGCGCCCTCGGGGAGCACGCCGCTGCGCTCGAGGACCCGCGCCACCTCGTCGTGGAGGTCGTCGGCGCTGGAGATCGACTCCGGCGCGCCCGACGCCAGGGAATACGCCTTCCGCGCGTCGAGCCGCCGGCCCAGGTTCAGGAGCGCGCCGAGCGCGGCCCGTCCCCGCAGGCCCGCGACCCGAAGCTCCCGCGCGGCTTCCGGGTCCACCTGGCCGAGCCGGTCGCTCCAGGCCACCGCCTCGCGGAACCAGCCGGCCGCCACCAGCCGCCGGCCCACCTCCTCGAGGGTCTCGGCCGC
Organism: Planctomycetota bacterium; assembly: GCA_050049155.1. Lineage (GTDB taxonomy): Bacteria > Planctomycetota > UBA1135 > UBA1135 > Saltatorellus. The sequence goes on from JASFWR010000395.1 coordinate 901, forward strand.
TGCAGGGTCCCGGGCGAGGTCCGCGACGGCGCCCAGGAGGTCCGCCACCGGCCCGCCCCGGGCCACGCCCGACCGCACCGGCGCGGGGAGCGCCCCCAGCCAGGCCTCCATCGTGCGCGCGGGCTCACCGTCCCCGGCGCCGGGGGAGAACGCGCGCACCAGCTCCACCCGCCAGCGTCGGCCGGAGGAGGACCCAGCAGAGCGCGCGGGGGCGACGCCGAGGGCGGATCCAGCCGCCGCGCCCCTCGAGCGCGAAGCCGAGCCCCCTCCCCGCAGCCGCTCCAGGAGCGCCTCCGCCGCCTCGCGGTCCCCGCCCTCGGTCCTGGCGCTCGCCCGCGCCAGCGCGAGCTCCAGCTCGGCGGCGGAGACGAGCCCCTGACCCCGGATCTCCGCGAGCGCCTCGAGCAACGACTCGCGTTCGGCCGCGGTGATCCTCGGCGACGGGAGGAGCTCCAGCGCGAGCTGCGCGCCGGCGATGAGGTCCTCCCTCCGCTCGGTCTTGAGCAGGAGCGTCGCGAGCCGCACCTGCAGCATGGCCCGCTCCGCCGATCGCGGGGCGAGGTCCACCCGCTCCTCGAGTTGACGCTCCTCCAGCCCCTCTCCATCCGGTCGGCCTCCTCCGGCCCCCAGCACGCCGCGCAGGACCCCGACGCCGAGGTCGGGGCGCCCCGCCTCGTCGAGGTAGCCGCTGAGCGTCCAGGCGAAGAACGTCACCTCGGAGGGGTCGCGGGAGAGGGCCAGCGCGAGGCGGCCGGGCTCCACCGCCTCGGCGAAGCCCCCGAACTGGCTGAAGCTCCACGCCTCCAGGTGGAACGACCAGGGGTTCTGGAGGTCGACCTGACCCGCGCGCGCCCCGATCGGCGCGCGGCGGCCTCGGGGCCGGAGCCGGTCGGCGAGGTAGGCCCTTGCCTCGCTCCCACCCTCCGCCGCCGCAAGGTGATCGGCGTAGCGATCCGGGAGGGTCAGGCCCGGCCCGTGCTCCCACTGGTCCAGGAAGCGCTGCGGCGCCACCCAGTCCGGGGCGAGGGCCGCCGCCTCCGCGGCGTGGGCGACCGCCTCGGCGTGCACGGGGCCGCCGATCCGGAAGTCCGCCGAACGCGAGAGGGTCCAGGCCTCCAGGAAGCGCTCGGACGCGGCGGGCGAGACCGGCGGGAGGGGCTGGAGCGTCCGTGGCGCGCTGCACCCGACCGCGAACGCGGGGAGGAGCGCGAGGGCGAGCCGCAGGATCATGCCGCGTGGCTCAGGGCAGGAAGGCCTCGAGCACCCCGTCGCTGCCCGACTCGCGGTGCAGCCGCTCCTCCAGCTGCGCCTCAACGAGCCAGCCCGCGAGCGACTCGCCTTCACCGCCGCGGACGTCCCCCGTGTACACGCGCAGCTGGTCCACGAAGCCCGCCTCCAGCGCGTTCCGCAGGAGGGTCGGTCCGGCCTCGAGCATCACTCGCCTCAGCCCCTGCTCCCAGAGCCCGCTCCAGACCCCGCGCAGGTCCAGCGAGTGGCGCTTCGCGCCGCGGCTCGCGACGATCTCCGCGCCCACGGCCTCGAGCTCCCGGCGGCGGATCGGGTCGGCACCGGGGAGCGTCACGATGACCACCCTCCCGGCTCGCTCTCCGCCGGCCGCGGGCGCGAAGAGCCGCGCCTCCGGCGGGGTCCGGAGCCAGGTGTCCAGGATGACCCGGACCGGCGCCGCGCCGTGGGCCTCGGCCGGAAGGGTCGCCGGGAGCGGCTGCATCCGGTCCACCGCGGCGACGTCGGGCGTCGGCCGCAGGGTGAGGCGCGGGTCGTCCGCGAGGACGGTGCCGACGCCGGTGACGATGGCGTCGACGCGCCCGCGCAGCTGCTGGACCTCGGCGAGGGAGGCCCCGCTGGAGATCCAGCGCCCCTCTCCCACGTCGGCAGGCGGTGACAGCTGGCCGCTCAGCGTCTGCGCCCACTTCGCCACCGTCCAGGGGCGCGGGCGGCGGATCCGCTCACGGTCGTTCCAGCGCAGGAAGTGGGGCGCCACCTGCTCGAGGGGCGCGGGGACGGGGTCCACCAGCACCTCCACCCCGGCGGCGGTCAGCCTCTCGAGTCCCTGGCCGCGATGCCGCGGGTCGGGGTCGAGCGCCCCCACGATCACGCGCGGGATGCCCGCCTCGAGGATGGCGTCCACGCAGGGGCCGGTCTTCCCCGAGGAGGAGCACGGCTCCAGGGTGACCACGAGGGTGTCCCACTCGGCCTGCGGTACGCCGCTGGCTCGGGCCTCGCGCAGGGCCTCGACCTCCGCGTGCGCCTCCCCCCAGACCCGGTGGAAGCCGCGCCCCACCTCCTGGCCGCGGGCGAGGACCGCCGCGCCGACGCAGGGGTTCGGCGCCACCTCGAACCGGAAGCGACGGGCCGCCTCACCCAGCCGGGCGAGGATGTCCCGCGCCTGTGCGGGGTCGATCGAGTGGGTGACGCGGTGCATTCGGGGAAGGGCCTGTCCGTTATCGATCGTAGACCACCGGGTCACCGATCCGAACCGATGTCTTCGGATCCGGCGCGGCCGCGAGCGCGTCGGCCG
>JASFWR010000396.1:0-3435 GCA_050049155.1 Planctomycetota bacterium
GGATCGACACGTCGAAGCCTCCCTCGGTGGGGGTCGTCGCGAGGCCGAGGCGCTCGAGGATCGCGCCGATGGCGGCGTCGTCCAGGTCCACCCCGAGGTCGCGGCGCACCACGTCGCCGCGCAGCCGCACGGTGGTCGCGGGGTCGGACCAGTCGCCGGCGTCCGAGAGGGCGCAGGGGAAGCTGACCGCGGGCTGGAGCCCCTTGAGGAGGTTCGCGAAGTGCGCGGCCGCCGCGGCCGGCAAGGTGGGGTCCAGGGTCTTCTCGAACCGCGCGGACGAGTCCGTGCGGTGGGCGAGGCGGGCGGAGGTCCGGCGCACGGTGGTGGCGTCGAAGGTCGCGCACTCCAGCAGGAGCCGGCCCGTGTCGTCCCCCACCTTGGAGCCCTCGCCCCCCATCACGCCGGCGAGGGCCACCGGCTCGTCCCCCGAGGTGATGAGCAGGTCGGACTCCACGAGCGCCCGCTCCTCCCCGTCGAGGGTGACCATGCGCTCGCCGCTCCGCGCCTTGCGGACCACGATCCCGTCCGTCCCCAGGCGGTCCCGGTCGAAGGCGTGGTTGGGCTGCCCGAGGTCGAGCATCACGAAGTTCGAGAGGTCCACCAGGAGGTCGATCGGGCGCTGGCCCACCGCCAGCAGGAGCTGGCGGAGCCAGTCCGGGGAGGCCCCGTTCTCGGCGCCGTCGATGGCGAGGCCCAGGTATCGGGAGCACGCGGGGTCGTCGACCCGCACCGGGACGGCCGCGCCGCCGCCCAGCTCCGGCATGGTGAGGTCGAGGGGCAGGAGCTCGCGCTCGTAGATGGCGGCGACCTCCCGGGCGATCCCGCGGTGGCCCCAGAGGTCGGGCCGATGCGTGAGCGACTTGTTGTCGATCTCGATGACCCAGTCCTCGAGCCCGAGCGCCTCCGCCACGGGCTGGCCCACGGCGAGCGGACCGTCGCCGCCCTCGGGCAGGACCCAGATGCCGTCGTGCTCGTCCCCGAGGTCGAGCTCGCGCACCGAGCAGATCATCCCGCGGGACTCGACCCCGCGGATCTTGCTCTTCTTGATCTTGAAGTCACCGGGCAGGACGGTGCCGATGGTGGCCACCGCGACCCGCTGGCCCCCCGCCACGTTCGGCGCGCCGCAGACGATCTGCAGGGGCTCCTCGCCCCCCACGTCCACGCGGCAGACGCCGAGCTTGTCCGCGTCGGGGTGCTGCTCGCGCTCCAGCACGTGGCCGACGACCACGTCGGACATGTGGGGCGCGAAGCGCTCGATCCCCTCCACCTCGCAGGTGGAGAGGGTGAGGTCGTCGGCGAGCTGCTCCGGCGAGATGCCCGTCAGGTCCACGTGACGGGCGAGCCACTTCATCGAGATGAACATCGGTGGGATCTCCTGTGCGGCGGCGGATCAGAACTGTTCGAGGAAGCGGAGGTCGCCGCCGAGCAGGTGGCGGACGTCGTCGATGCCGTAGCGGAGCATCACCAGGCGGGAGAGCCCGAGGCCGAAGGCGAACCCGCCCCACTCCTCGGGGTCGAGGCCGCCCGCGCGCAGGACGTTCGGGTGCACGAGCCCGCAGGGCAGCAGCTCGATCCAGGTGGTGCGCTTGCAGACGCTGCAGCCGTCCGTGCAGAAGGGGCAGCGCGCGTCGAGCTCGAAGCCCGGCTCGACGAAGGGGAAGTACCCGGGGCGCAGCCGCACCTCGATGTCCTTCTTGAAGATCCCCCGGAGCAGGGTCTTCATGGCGCCGATGAGGTGACCGACCGACACGTCCCGGTCGATCACCAGCCCCTCCATCTGGTGGAAGGTGTGCTCGTGGCTCGCGTCCGTGGTCTCCTGGCGGAAGACCTTGCCGGGGACGATCGCCCGGAACGGCGGCTCGAGGCGCTCCATGGCCCGCACCTGGACCGGGCTCGTGTGGGTCCGCAGCAGCAGCGTGGCCGCCGACCCGGGGCTCGAGCAGTAGAAGGTGTCCTGGGTGTCCCGCGCCGGGTGGTCGGCGGGGATGTTGAGCTTCTCGAAGTTGTAGTCGTCGAGCTCGACCTCGGGCCCGTCGAGGACCATGTAGCCCATGGACGTGAACAGGTCCTCCAGCTCGCGCGTCACCTGGGTGACGGGGTGCAGCGTGCCCCGCTCCACCCTCGGCGGCGGGAGCGTCCCGTCGAAGCCGTCGGCCCGGCGCTCGTCCTCGAGGGCCGCGCTCCCGAGGGCGGCCTCACGCTCCTCGATGGCGGCGAGGACCGCCTGCTTGAGCTCGTTGGCGCTCTGGCCGGCGCCCTTGCGCTCCTCAGGGGGGAGGGTAGGGATGGCCTTGAGCAGGGACGCCACGACGCCGTCCTTGCCGACGACCTCACGCTCGATGGCGCGCAGGGACTCGACGTCGGTGGCGTCGGCGATGCGCTGGCGCGCGTCGGCGAGGATGGAGGTGGTGTCGGTCACGGGGGTCCCGTCGGGCCTCGAACGGGGCGGGTTGGGTCTCTGCGGGGGAGTTAGACAGCGGGCCGCCCCCGACCAGGAAGGTCGGAGGCGGCCCGGTGCGAGTCAGCGCGTCGAGGTCGTCACGCGCGGACGGCCTTGGCCTCCTCGACCAGGGCGTCGAACGCCGCCGGATCGTGGATGGCGAGCTCGGAGAGCTGCTTGCGGTTCAGGTCGATGCCGGCGCCCTTGAGCCCGGCGATGAACTGGCTGTAGGTCATGCCGCGCATGCGGGTCGCCGCGTTGATGCGGACGATCCAGAGGCGACGGAACTGGCGCTTCTTCTGGCGCCGGTCGCGGTAGCTGTACGCCCACGCGCGGACGACCGACTCACGGACGGTGCGCCAGAGCTTGGAGCGGCCGCCGCGGTAGCCCTTGGCCTGCTTGAACCAGCGGACCTTCTTCTGGTGGCGCGGGGCGCCGTAGGTGACACGTACCATGGATCAGCCACCTCCCATCATGCGCTTGAGGAGGTAGGCCCAGGTCCCGTCGACGACGATCGGAGTGCGCTTGTTGCGCTTCGTCTTCGCGTCCTTCGGGGCGTGCTGGTGGCCACGCTTCGGCTTGCTGCACTTGAGCTTGCCGGACTTCGTGGTCCGGAACCGCTTCTTCACGGCTCCCTTCGATTTCATCTTCGGCACGGTGCTTGTCCTCGGTCGGGGCCCCCCCGGGGGAGGCCGGCCTGGAAACCCCGGTCGTAGGCGGTGCCTCGCCACTCACGGGGGCCGGGCCGACGGACGGCCCGAACTTCTGAGGCGGAGAGGATAGCGGCCGGCCCCGCGGCCCGCCACCGCCAATCGGGGCCCGCCCCTCCCACACGGCGCCCCCCCCGGGGACCGAGCCGCCCCAGCGTACGAGCCGGCCGTCCCTGCGATCCCGGTCCCCAGGCCCTCGCTGCCGGTCTCCAGGGCTCCTGGGCTCCGGGGCTCCGGGGCTCCGGGTGCACCGAGGCACCGGGACTCCAGGGCCCCAGAGGGCGT
>JASFWR010000397.1:0-3397 GCA_050049155.1 Planctomycetota bacterium
CAGTCCATCGACTTCCTGCCGACCCTGGCCGCGGCCACCGGCGCCGCGCTCCCCGGGGGCGTCGAGCTCGACGGCGTCGACCTGCTCCCGGTCCTCGCCGGGACCGCGGCGCCTCCCGCGCGGGACCTCCACTGGCACTACCCGCACTGGGGGAACCAGGGCGGGACCCCCGGGGGCGCCCTGCTGGACGGTCCCTGGAAGTGGGTCGAGCGGTTCGTCCCTGGGGGGATCGAGGGCGAGCTGTACCACCTGGGGGACGACCTCGGGGAGGCGCGGGACCGAGCCGCGAGCGAGCCCGAGCGGGCGGCGGACATGGCGGCCCGCCTCGCCCGCTGGCGGGAGCAGGTGGGCGCCCGGATGCCCCGGCCGAATCCGCTGCTCCGATCGAATCCGGGGACCGGCGACCCGGCGAAGGGTGGGGGGGAACGCCCCTGACGGGCGGTCCACTTCACCGACCTCCGCGGTTGCAGGATCGCGGAGGACTCCTATTCTTCGCCGAGGCGAGGGGCGGCCTCCGAGGTCCGCCCGCGAGCCCCTTTCCATCCCCCCCCAGCCGCACTGGCCCGCACCCCCGGGCCGCCAGTCCCATGGCCTCTTTCGAAGCCGAGCTCGATTCCGGAAGTCACATCGTCCAGGTCGTCGTCACGGAGGACGACGGCAGCGAGCACGATTACCAGTTCGACTTCGACCCCCGCACGGGGCGCTGGGAGTTCAGCGAGCGTGACCTGCTCGAGCGCGACTTCGGCGAGGAGTGGGTCGAGGAGCTGGAGGAGGAGATCGAGCGGCTCATCCAGGAGGGCCTCGAGCCCATGGACGGGGCCGAGGGAGAGGACGAAGAAGGAGAGGGGTGATCGAGCGGCGCCAGACCGAGGCCGGACCCGAGGGGTCGCGCGCCGGCGGCGGCCCGCGTCGTGTGTTCCTGCTGGTCCTGGACTCGCTCGGGGTCGGCGCCATGCCCGACGCGCCCCGGTTCGGCGATGACGGCGCCCACACCCTCGATCACATCTGTGAGGCCGCCGGCGCGCCGGACGCGCCCCGCCTCCAGGCCCTCGGCCTCGGCAACATCGAGGGGGTGAACCGCTTCCCCGCCGCCGCGGCCCCCGAGGCGGCCTTCGGCCGGATGAGCGAGGCCAGCGCTGGCAAGGACACGACCACCGGCCACTGGGAGATGACGGGCGTCCCCCTCGAGCGCGCCTTCCCCACCTTCCCCGACGGCTTCGACGCCGAGCTCCTCGACGCGATCGCGGCCCGGACCGGGGTGGTCGGCTGGCTCTGCAACGCGCCGGCGTCGGGCACCGAGGTCATCGAGCGTCACGGCCCGGAGCACGTGGAGACGGGCAAGCTCATCGTCTACACCAGCGCCGACTCGGTGCTGCAGATCGCCGCCCACGAGGAGGCCTTCGGCCTGGAGCGCCTGCTGGAGGTCTGCGAGGTGGCGCGGGAGCTGACCCTGGAGCGCGGCCTCGCCCGGGTCATCGCCCGTCCCTTCGTGGACGCCGAGCCCGGCGGGCCGAACCGCTTCGTGCGGACCTACAACCGGCGCGACTTCTCCCTGACGCCGCCGCGCCCCACGGTGCTCGACCGGCTCAAGGAGGCCGGCGTCCCGGTGGTGGGGGTCGGGAAGATCGAGGACATCTTCGCGGGTCACGGCCTGACCGAGGCCGTGCACACCAAGGGGAACGACGACGGGATGGCGCGCACCGGCGACCTCGTCCGGGAGCTCGACCGGGGGCTCGTGTTCCTGAACCTCGTGGACTTCGACATGCTCTTCGGCCACCGGCGGGACCCCGCCGGGTACCGCGGCGCGATCGAGGCCTTCGACCGCGCCCTGGTGGACCTGGAGGCCGACAGGCGGCCCGGCGACGTCTTCATCCTCACCGCGGACCACGGGAACGACCCCACGAACGGGACCCACACGGACCACACGCGGGAGTTCGTCCCCCTCCTGGTCTACGGCGACGGGGTCCGGCGGGGCGTTTCGCTGGGAACCCGCTCGACGTTCGCGGACATCGGCGCGACGATCGCGGACGCCTTCGGCGTCGACCACGACGGCGCCGGCTCCTCCTTCCTCGGGGAGCTCCTGTCCGACCCCGCCGACCGGTGACCGACCCCGCCTTCCGACTCCGAGAGCTGCTGCGCACCAAGCGGGACGGCGGCGTGCTCGCGGAGGAGGACGCGCGCTGGTTCCTGGGTGAGGTGGCGCGCGGCGCGGTGGGGGAGGCGGAGCAGGCGGCGCTCCTGGCGTCGATCTTCTTCCACGGGATGGAGCGGGACGAGCTCCAGGGGTGGACCCGGGGGATGGTGGCCTCGGGCGACGTGCTCGACCTCTCGTCCTTCGAGCTCCCGAAGGTGGACAAGCACTCCACCGGCGGCGTGGGCGACAAGGTCTCCCTGCCCCTCGCGCCGGCCCTCGCCGCCGCGGGCTGCGTGGTGCCCATGATCTCGGGGCGCGGGCTCGGCCACACCGGGGGGACGCTCGACAAGCTCGAGGCGATCCCCGGCGTGCGGACGGACCTGGAGGAGGCCGACATCCGGCGCGTGCTCGAGGCGGCGGGCTGCGTCATCTGCGCCCAGACCCGGTCCATCGCGCCGGCGGACCGGGCGCTGTACGCCCTCCGGGACCGCGTGGAGCTCGTGGAGTCCCTGCCCCTGATCTCGAGCTCGATCGTCTCCAAGAAGGTCGCCGAGGACATCGACGCGCTCGTGCTCGACGTGAAGGTGGGCACCGGGTCCTTCCTCGTGGAGGAGGACCTCGCGCGGGCGGTGGCGCAGACCATGGTCGACCTCGCCACGGCCGCAGGCGTGCGGACCTCGGCGCGGCTCACCCGCATGGGGCAGCCCCTCGGGCTCAGCATCGGGCACACCCTCGAGATCGAGGAGTCCATCGCCGTCCTGAAGGGCGGGGGCCCGGCCGACCTCGTGGAGCTCGTGACCCTGTTCGGCGGGGACCTGCTCGCCGCGGCCGGCGTGGCGCCGGACGAGGCCGCGGGCCAGGCGGAGATCGCGCGGGTCCTGGGGGACGGCTCCGCCCTGGACCGGTTCGAGCGCATGATCGAGGCCCAGGGAGCCCTCGACCCGCGGGCTCCCCTGGAGCAGGCCCCGGACCGGCACCCCTGGGTCGCCGAGGCCGACGGGTTCCTCACCTTCGACGACGTGCGGGACGTGGGGCTGGCCGTGGCGGCCCTCGGGGGCGGCCGGAAGCACCACGGGGACGACATCGACCACGCGGTCGGTATCGTCTCCCACAGGTTCCGCGGGGACCGCGTCGCCCGCGGGGAGGTCATCGCGACCATCCACCACCGCGGCGGCGCCGGCCTCGACGAGTGCCTCCGACTCCTGGGACGCGGCGTGACCCTCGCGAGCGCCCCCCCCGCCCCCCATCCGCTCGTCCTGGAGC
>JASFWR010000398.1:0-3396 GCA_050049155.1 Planctomycetota bacterium
AGGTCCGCGACCCCGAGGGCGGCCTCGCCGACCTGACCTCCGGACGGCTCCGCGCCGTCGGGGACGCCGCCGGGCGCTTCCGGGAGGACGGGCTCCGCATCCTGCGGATGGCGCGCTTCCTCGCCGGCTTGGGGCTTGAGCCGGCGACCGGGCTGCTCGAGGCGGCGCGGCAGGAGGCGGGCGCGCTCGAGGGCGTCAGCGCGGAGCGGGTGCGGGACGAGCTGCGCAAGATGCTGCTGGGTCCGGCGCCGGCCGTGGCCGTCCGCTTGATGGTGGAAGGCGGGCACGCCGAGCGGGTGCTCCCGGCCATGGGCGACGCCAGGACCGTCGAGCGCCGTCTGGGCGCGCTCGCGGCGCTGAGCGACCTGGCCGGGGGCGACGGGCAGGCAGCGGACCTGGGTCCGGGGAGGTTCGAGGCGGGGTTGGCGATCCTCTTCGGCGGGGAACCGGGGGACACGCAGCTCGCGGAGGCGCTCCGCGCGCTGCGCTGCAGCCGTGAGGAGGTCCGGCAGGCGGAGTCGATCGACGCGGTCGCGGCCCGCCTCCGATCGGCGCTCGACCGCCTCCAGAAGAAGGTCCTGCCCGGCTCCGCCGCCCACGAGCGCCGCGGTGCGCTGGTGGACCTCTGGAGGGATCCGGCGCGTCCCCTGGCGCTCGCGGTCCTTGAGGCGAGGAGCGCCGTCAACGAGGACCGCTCGGGCCGCGCAGCTCGGGAGGCGCGCGCAGGGTCCGTCGCGGCCCTGGCGGCGCTCTCGGCGGAGGCCCTCGCGGAACCCGTCGTCGTGCCCGCCGAGGAGCTGGTTGCCCTCGGCGTGGAGCGCGGGCCGCAGCTCGGCGAGTGGCTGCGGCGCGTGCGGCTCGCCGGGCTGGGCGGGGCCTTCGCCGACCGCACGGGCGCCCTCCAGTGGGTCCGCGAGCAGCTGGCCTAGGGCGGCGAGGACCTCGCAGCGCGCGCGACGGGGCTTCCCGTGGACGCGCCATCCGGAGCCGGCGCCTGTTGGCCGTCAGGTCAGCGGGAACCTTGAGCGCAGTCGGCCCGACAGCCACGCCCCGGCGAACCCCCACGTCAGCGCGACGAGGCAGGTGGGGCCGAGGAAGACACCGAGGCAGGCGATGGCGCCGGTGTAGGTGGGGAGTCCCCGGAGGCATTGCCCCGTGGCGCGCCCGACCGCCTCGCGGGTCCACGGGGATGCGGTCGCCTCCCGCATGGTGCGTAGGGTCGACGAGGCCCCCCTCGCCACCAGGGCGGCCGAGGCGAGGAGTCCGAGGGCCAGGGGCGGCGGCGGGGCGGACCCGGTGGGTCCGGCGAGCACGGCGAGGCCCACCACGGGGATGAGGAGCCTCGTGATCGCCACCCCGCGGAGCGCCCGGGTGGGTCGGTCGTCGAGGGGGCCGTCGTCCTCGTCGTCCTCGAGGCGCCCGAGGCGTGAGATGAAGAACACGTGGGTGCCGTAGAGCGCCGCGACCCAGAGGAGCCCGACGGGGGGCTCGTCGGCGGCCCCGACGAGCCACGGTGAGAGGAGGCCTGCTCCGAGGTTGCCGGCCCGGCAGAGGCCGAGCAGCACGGGCCCGAGCCAGGGGCCCCGGCCCGCCAGGTCATAGAGGACGGCGAGGGCGGCGACCACCGCCATCCAGAGCCCCGCGCGGGGCCCGGCGGCGCCGGCCCACAGGAGGCCGCCGCCCACGAGGACGGCGGCGATGGCGAGGGCGAGGCCCGCGGGGATCGCGCCGGAGGGGATCGGGCGCTCGGGGCGTGTGCGGGCGTCGTTCTTGCGGTCCGCCCAGTCGTTCAGGGCCATGGCGCCGTGGTAGACCCCGAGGCTCGCCGGGATCAGGAGCCAGGGGTGCAGCGTCTCCGGCCAGGCCGTCCGGTGGGCGATGGCGATGCCCACCAGCAGGTCGCCGATGGCCGAGGGGAAGAGGGCCACGCGGAGGAGCTGGCCCATGGCGACCACGGGGTCGCGTTCCGAGGAGCGCGCGGCGCCGGCCATGGGTCAGCGGGGTTCGATGAACCAGCGCACGATGTCCTGGTAGGTCACGTAGACCATCAGGGACATGATCATGACCAGCCCCACCACCTGGCTGTAACCGAAGGTGCGCTCCGAGACGGGGGAGCCCTTGATCCCCTCGATGAGGAGGAAGAGCAGGTGCCCGCCGTCGAGGATGGGGATCGGCAGCAGGTTGAGGATCGCCAGGTTGATGCTGAGGATCGCCAGGAAGAAGAACAGCTTCGGGAGGCCCTGACTCGCGGTGTCGAAGGAGATGACGCTGATGGAGATGATCCCGCCAAGGTTCTTGGTCGAGATGTCGCTGCTGAACAGCATCTTCTTCAGCTGGAGCCACACGTCCACGAGGAAGCGCTTGGTGGCGCCAACGCCCATGGACACGGCCTCGGTGAGCGACCCCGCCTTGAGCGTCGTCCGCGCCGCCGCGAGCTGGACGCCGTAATCGGGCACGGTGACCGGCGCGGCCTCGAGGTCGACGGTGAGCTCACGCAGGGGGTCGCTCGGGGCGGCGCGCTCGTCCCGCCAGACCTCCAATTGGAGCGCGCGCCCGGCGGCCACCTCCCGCTGGATGGTCTCGAGCATGACGCCCCAGCCCTCCGTGGCCTGCCCGTTGACCGAGACCACCTGGTCCCCGGCGCGCAAGCCGGCGGCGGCGGCGGGGGTCCCCGGGGTGACCAGCACCTGGGAGCTGTCCTCGATGAGGGTCAGCGCGAGGTCCTCGAGGAGCGCCACGGCGGGGACGTCCGAGGTCGCGCTCAGCTGAAGGAGCTCACCGTCTCGGCGAACCTCGAGCTGGACCGGCTCGCCCGAGGGGACCTCGAGCAGGGAGTCCCGGATGGAAGCGGGGTCCCAGACCGGCGAGGGGCCCACTCGGACGAGGCGATCGCCCGCTCGGAGGCCGAGGGCCGAGACGAGCTCCGAGGCGGGCCCGGTGCTCCGGACGCCGTCGATGAGCGTCGCGATGGCGCCGATCCCGATGCGCCGCACCTCGAGGGTGGCCAGCTCGGGCGTGATCGTGAGCTCGCGCTCGTCGCCGCCTTCGCCGCGCACGAGCACGGTGACGTCCTCGCGCCCCTCGAAGGCCCGGCGAAGCTGCTGGTCCGGCCGGAGGGAGGCGGGCTGGCCGACGACCCGGACGAGCCGGTCCCCTTCGCGGGCCCCCGCGAGGGCGGCCGGCCCGTCGGGACGGACGACGAGCGTCCGATCCGGGGAGAGGCCGGCGGGCAGGCCGAGGCGATAGAAGCCGAGGTTCTCGTCGAAGCGGGGCGTCAGGGTGATCGACTCGGGGGTCTCGTCGGGGCGCTGGATCCGGAGGTTCGCGTCGTTGGAGCCGTTGAGGGCCACCGCGGTGACGAGGTGCTCGAAGTCGACGATCCGGACGCCGTTGACC
>JASFWR010000399.1:0-3391 GCA_050049155.1 Planctomycetota bacterium
GGACGGAGTGGGAGGTGGAGGCCGTCGACCTCGCGGCCGCCACGGTCACCGTCCTGGGCGTCCAGTGGGAGGTGCGGGCCGAGACCGAGCTGGAGGACGACAGCAGCGCCAACGTGGACCCGTTCACCCTGGCGGACCTGTCCGTGGGCGACCTCGTCCAGGTGCGCGGCTTCCTCGACGGGACCTCGCCGGTGGCGAGCCGCCTGGAGCGCGACGATCCCCAGACCGACGCGCGGCTGCGCGGACCGGTGACCTCCGTCACCATCGGCGGGGCCGTCGACTTCGAGATCCTCGGGACCGGCATCCGCAGCGACGGCCTGACCGTCCACCGGGACGAGAACGACGTCGTCATCACTCAGGCCGAGTTCTTCGCCGCCCTGGCGGAGGGGGTCTTCGTCGACGCGAAGTGGGACCCGTTCCTGGGGACCGCCGGCGCCGCGGACGAGCTCTCCCTCGAGGACGACGACTGACGCCGGGGCGGGCGGTCAGCGCTGCCCGTCGCCGCCCGCGGCGTCGAGCAGCGCGGCCGCCTCGGCCGCACGGCGGCGCGCGTCCTCCGCCTGGAGCGCGCGCCGCACCTCGTTCTTCTGCTTGCGGGTCATGGCGCCCTCGATCTCCGTGTCGAGGACCCCGAGCGGCACCGTCCCCATGTCCCAGTCGTCGCTGCGCTGGGTCGCGAAGGGGAGGTCCTTGTTGCCCGTGACCTGGAGGTTGCCCATGGGGTTCCGGCCCCAGGCGTAGCGGAAGTGGATCGGCTCCCCGACCAGCGGGCTCGTCAGGACCAGCCGGCGCCGATCGAAGCGGGGTCGCCCGCGGTTGTCCTCCCCGCTCTGCACGTACCCCACGTCCGCAGGCTGGAAGCGGCGGTCCTCGCCCGCGATGGCGAAGCCCTCGATGGCGCCGTCCTCGGGGTCCATGACCTCGGCGTCCAGCTCCAGGAACAGGGCGCCGTCCTTGGCCTCCATGGACACGAGGGCCGGCGGCTTCCAGGGCAGCTGGCGCCCGAAGCCGTACTGGGTGGAGAGGGCCCAGCGGGCGATGCGCTCGCCCGCGGGGATCTTCACCTGGGGGTGGTACCAGCGCCGGCGCAGGTCGTAGGTGCTGGCGAACCCGACGTTCACATCGCCCGCCTCGTGAAGATCGAGGAACGTGCGGTAGTGCTCCGCCCGGATGTGGATCCCGGCGTTGAGCATCTTCTCGAGGTAGTCGTCGCGGGTCTGGGGGTAGCCGTCCGTGCACTGGGAGAGGATCCCGAAGGGCAGCTCCGGGTCGCCGAGGGCCGCGCGCCACTCGCGGATCATCACGGGGAAGACGTCGCGATAGAGGCGCACGCCGCGCATGCCGTCCAGGGCGTTGTTGTAGCCCTGGTGGAAGATGACGCCCTTCACCGAGAGCCCCACGAGCGGCTGGATCATCCCCGCGAAGCAGGCCCCCGGCAGGTTCTGGTCGGCGCTCGGGCCCGGCTTGAGGTCGGCAGGCGGCGTCTTCTCCTTCTCCGAGACGGTGCGCCCCTCCTTCTCGAAGCGCTCCATGCGCTGCCGGTGGCGCGCCACCCGGTTCGCGAGGTCCGCCTCCGCGTCCCACTCGGCGAGCTTGCGGTCCCAGTCGGCCAGCTTGGCCTGGACCGTGCCGCTCGACATGTCGTCCAAGACCCCACGCGGGGTCCACGACTCGACGGTCGTCCCGCCCCGCGAGGCGTCGATCACGCCGATGGGCACCCCGGACGCCATGTGGACCCGGCGCGCGAAGACGTAGCCGATGGCCGACAGCTCCCGCGCGACCTCCGGCGAACACACGTCCCAGTCCCCCTTGCGGAAGTGCCGTCCGAACCAGTCGCTCCACTCATGGAGGCGCGGGAAGCCCAGGCGCGGCTCGGCGCTCTTGCCGTAGGGGACGGTGAGGATCCGGATCTGGTCGTAGTTGGCCGACGCGATCTCCAGGGCGCCGTTCTCCACCTTGGCGAGCTCGAACTCCATGTTGCTCTGGCCGCCGAGGACCCACACGTCCCCCACCAGCACGTTGGTGAGCTCCAGGGTCCGCTCGGAGCCGCGCACGGTGAGCGTCGCCGGGGTCGCGCTCGCGGCCATGGCGGGGAGCTCCGCGCGCCAGCGGCGGTCGGCGCCCGCCTCCACGGTCGCCTCCCCCCCGCCGAGGGTCACCGTCACCGCCTCGCCGGGCGCGGCCCAGCCCCAGACCGCGATGGGCCGCTCGCGCTGGAGCACCATGTTGGACTGGAACAGGTTGCTGACGCAGAGCCCCTCGCCGATGGCGGGCACGTCGATGACGTCCTCCTTCGGCAGCTGCTGCGCGGCGGAGACACTCGCGGCCGCGCCGACCCCGAAGGCGCCGAGGAGGACGGCGCCCCGGAGGACGCGACGGAGAGGAGAGGGGGACGGTCGGCGGGTCACGTTCATGGGAGCTCCTGGCCGCCGCAGCGGGCGGCGCGCGGGGGTCGAGGATACCCCCGCCCGTGTCCTCTCCCGGGCCCACGCCCCTCGGCTACGCTGACACCGCTCCCATGCGCCCCCATCCGCGATCCCGAACCTCCCGCGTCCTCCCGCAGGCTCCCCCCTGGGGCCCCCGCCTCGCGGTGGCCGCCCTCCTCTCCGCGCTCGCCACTGCGGCGCCGTTCCAGGACGACGGCCCGTGGCCCGGCCCCCACGACGTGGGGGACGCCGCCGGCGCCCGCGCCCTCGCCGAGGCCCGGGCCACCTGGACCGACCGGGCGGGCTGGCAGGCCCGCGCCGCGCGCCTGCGCGCGCACCTGGCCGCGACCCTGCACCTCTCGCCCTTCCCCGACGCGGGCGAGGTGGGCGTGGAGGTCACGGGGCGCCGGAACCTCGACGGGTACTCGGTGGCGAACGTGCGCTTCGAGACCCTGCCGGGGCTGTTCGTGCACGCCAACGTGTACGAGCCGGCGGAGGGCGACGGTCCGCGGCCGCTGGTGCTCCGCAGCCACGGGCACTTCCGCGGCACGGACACCGACCCCGAGGGCCGCTTCCAGGGGGACGTCCAGCGCCTCGCGGGGGTCCTCGCGAGGGCCGGCGCCGTGGTGATCACCTGGGACATGATGGGCTGGGGCGAGTCCCACCAGGTCACCCACCGACGCCCGGAGACCACCGCGCTCCAGACCTTCAACACCATGCGGCTCCTGGACGCCGCCCTCGCGACCCTCGACGTCGACCCGAACCGGATCGCCATGACCGGCTCGTCCGGCGGCGGGACCCAGACCTTCCTCGCCACCGCCCTCGACCCGCGCATCGACGTGTGCGCGCCCGTGGTCATGGTGTCCGCCCACTTCTTCGGCGGCTGCAAGTGCGAGTCGGGGCTCCCGGTGCACGACGTGCCCGCGGGCGACGCCGGCCCGCGCCTGCGCACGAGCAACGTGGAG
>JASFWR010000400.1:0-3378 GCA_050049155.1 Planctomycetota bacterium
GCGACGGCGGCCCCCCCCGGGCGGCCGGCGGCGAGGAGGGCGACCGGAAGTACGAGGCGATGCTGAACGCCCCGGAGGGCGCCCGGACCTTCGCCGCCGACATCCTCGACCAGCTCAGCGCCCTGGAGCTCACGGACCGCGAGCGCACGGTCCTGGAGTACGTGGTGTGGTCCCTCGACGAGCGCGGCTACCTCACGGAGACCCCGGCCACCCTGGCCCACGAGCTCACCCGGGAGGTCCAGCGGACCCTGGGGGCGGCGGGCGCCGACGCGGTGCTCGTCGAGTCCGTCCCGGCGGTCCTCGTCGACGACGGGCCGGTGGGGGCCGAGGACGAGCCCGCGAACCCGGTCGCGAGCACCGACGCCGCGCCCGTCTCCCAGGGGCCCGTCTCCAAGGGACCCGTCTCCGAGGGACCCGAGGCGGAGGACGGCGAGGAGCAGCTCTCCCCCGAGGACATGGTCGTCACCGAGGACGAGGTGCGCGACGCCCTGGAGCGGCTGCGAGAGACGGTCCACCCGGGGCTGGGCGCCCTGGACCTCAGGGAGTGCCTCCTGCTCCAGCTGCCGGCGCGCGGCCTCTGGAACCCGCTCATGCGTCAGCTGGTGGAGCGCCACCTGGACGACGTCAGCGCCAACCGGCTGCCCCAGATCGCCCGCGCCACGGGGCACGACCTGGAGGAGGTCAAGGCGGCCATCGAGCTGCTCCAGGACCTCGACCCCGCCCCCGGCGCCGGCTTCGGCGAGACCTCCGCGGAGGTCATCCACCCCGAGGTCATGGTGGAGCTCGACGAGGACGAGGGGACGGTGGAGGTCCGGCTCGACCGGGAGCGCACGCCGAGCCTGCGCATGAGCCCCATGTACCAGACGCAGTCCTTCCGCAAGCTGCTCAAGGAGGGCGACGCGGAGGAGCGCGAGTGGGCGCGGAAGAAGCTGGAGGCCGCGAGCTGGTTCATCGACGCCCTGGCCCAGCGGCAGTCCACCCTCGAGCGCATCTCCAACGCGCTCTTCGAGCGCCAACGGGGGTTCCTCGAGCGCGGGAAGGAGGCCCTCAAGCCCCTCCGCATGCAGGAGATCGCCGACGAGGTGGGCGTCCACATCTCGACGGTCTCACGCGCCGTCGCCGGGAAGCACGCCCAGACGCCGCGCGGGATCTTCCCCCTGAAGTTCTTCTTCACGGGGGGCACCACCAAGTCCTCCGGCGAGGAGACCAGCCAGATCTCCATCAAGGAGCGGATCAAGGCCATCGTCGCCGCCGAGGACCCCGCGCGCCCGCTGTCCGACGAGGGGATCGCGAAGGCCCTGGAGGACTCCGAGGGCATCAAGATCGCGCGCCGGACGGTCACCAAGTACCGCAAGGCCCTCGACATCGCCTCGTCGACCCAGCGCCGCAAGTACTGAGTCCCGCCGGCGCCTGGGCCCGGGCCGAGGATCCGGGGCCCGGAGGGGCGACGCCGCTCCCTGAGCGCCGCGGAGCACCTCCCGCTATGCTCTCCGCCGGCCCCGCGCTCGCCTCGCCCCGCGAGGCACGCCCGCGCGGCGAGCCCCACCCACCATCCAGATGAACGTCAAGGCGACCGAACTGCGCAAGGGACAGGTCCTCCTCAAGGACGGCCAGCTCCTCCTCATCACCGACTACAGCCACAGCACGCCGGGCAACTGGCGAGCCATCATCCAGGTCAAGACGAAGAACCTGCAGTCCGGCGGCACGGGGTCCTTCCGGCCGGCGGCCGGCGACCAGTTCGAGGTGGCCTACCTGGACAAGAAGAAGGCGCAGTACCTCTACCAGGAGGCCAACGGGGACTACGTCTTCATGGACTCCGAGACGTACGACCAGTTCAACCTCGAGAAGGACATGGCCGGGGACAAGATGTGCTTCGTGCGCGAGTCCGAGGAGGTCGAGATCACCTGGCACGAGACCACGCCGGTGTCCATCGCCCTGCCGACCCAGGTCGTCCTCGAGGTGACGGAGGCGGAGCAGGCCGTGAAGGGCAACTCCGCCACCAACATCAAGAAGGACGCCGTGCTCGAGACCGGGTTCAAGATCCGCGTCCCGCTCCACGTGCACGTGGGCGACAAGGTGAAGGTGAACACCGACACGGGCGACTTCGTCTCCCGCGCCTGAGGGCGCGGACACGCCGCCTGGGGGGAGTCGGCAGCAGGGCCCCGCGGACCGGACCGGTGCCCCCCCCGGCTGCGTGGAGGACCCGGCTGCGTGGGATGCGCTGCCGGGTTGGGCCGAGGCGCTGCCCGCTAGGGGTGGTGCCAGACGTCGATGGAGAGGTCTCGCCCCTGCACGAGGACGGGGAACCGCTCCACGAGCTGGTAGTTCTCGGCGATGTACCTGCGGACCTCCGCGCGGAGCTCGCGGCCGTAGGTCATGAGCGTGTCGTTCCGCACCACCAGCCACACCGACTTCCCCTCGAGGACCGGCTGCCGGATGAACCACGGGTTGAAGCGGTCGAAGTGGAGCACCTCCTCGGGCTCGCGGACGCGCCGCGGGTCGCGGTCGCCCAGGTAGAACTCGACGACGCTCGCCGGGTCCGAGGCCACCACGTCGCCCGGCTGCCGCCGCGCGTCCACGAACTCCACGGCGTCGCGCCACCTGGGCCGCTGCCCCTGCTCCGCCGACAGGTAGAGCGCCGTGGCCGCGAGCTGCGGCAGCACCAGCGCCAGGGCCAGCGCGGGGCGCGCGCCGCGGACCGCCGCGACCCCCGCGGACCCGAAGGGCCACGCCGCCACCAGGGCGATCCAGGGGAACAGGGCGAAGAGGTACTGCGCCGAGACCGTGGCGAAGGCGGAGGCCAGGGCCATCTCCGCGGCCCCCACCGTCGCGACGACCAGGGCGAACCGCCCCCGCGCGTCCCCCCGGACGAGGACCAGGAGGCCCGCCGCAGCAGCCGCCGCGCCGAGGGCCGGCGTCACGTACCAGCCCGTGGACAGGAGGAAGTGCGCGATCGAGCCCACCGTGTCCGCCGCGACCTTCTTCTCGGCGTACCCGCTCCAGGCCCCCAGGACCTTCGGGAGCGCGAGCAGGGCGGGCACGGCCAGGAGCGCCAGGCCCCGCAGGGCGGCGCGGCGCGCGCCGGGCTCGGCGCTCGGCGGCGCGAGGGCCGCCGCCACGAGCAGCGCCACGGCCACCGCGCCCGCCTGGAGGTGGAACAGGACCCCGCCGCCGACCACGACGATGCCCAGGGCCGCCTGCAGGGCGCGCCCGGTGAGCAGGCCGCGGATCACGACCCCGCCCCCCAGCAGAGCGACCAGCTGCACGAAGGTGTAGAAGCGCGCCGTCTGGGACCACTGCATCTCCCAGACGCTGGCGGCCACGAGCACGGCGGCGAGGCCTGCGCGGCGGCCGCCGGCCAGGGGGCGGAAGGCCCAG
>JASFWR010000087.1:0-11033 GCA_050049155.1 Planctomycetota bacterium
GGCCGGCGAGGCCGCGGCGCGCCGCGGCATGCGGCTGCCCACCTTCGAGGAGTGGCTGTGGTGCGCGGCCGGGCCCCGCTCCCGGCGGTTCCCCGCGGGGCGCCAGCAGCGCGGGCTGGCGAACACCCTCGAGCTCGGCCTGTTCCGGCCCACGCCGGTGGGGGCCTTCGAGAGCGGCCAGACCCCCGACACGGGCCTCTTCGACCTCCTGGGCAACGTGTGGGAGTGGACCGAGCCGCCGCCGCCCCCCGCCGGGTGGCGCTCGCTGGACGCCGACGCCTGGCCCGTGGACGGCGGGGCGGGGGCGCCGGCCTGGGTGCTCGGCGGGAGCTTCTCCACCCCGGAGCAGGTGCTCTTCACCCGCGACGGGGTCGCCCTCGCCATGGGCGTGACCCCGGGGCACCGGGGGTCGGACGTGGGGGTGCGCTGCGTGGCCGAGGCGCGGGCCTTCATCGCGGGGCTGGCGAGTGCGGCGGGCCCCCTGCCCGCCGCGGCGCGCCCTCGCGTGGTCGCCGTGGGGGACCGATGGGGCGGGCGCTCGGTGGAGGCCCTGCTGCGGGCGTCCGAGGGCGTCCCGCAGGGACTCGAGAACCCGTGGGTCGAGGCTCTCCTGGAGGGAGCCGGCCGCGGTGGCCCGGAGCGCGGCGGCATCACCGCGCCGGCCGGCGGCGCGGCTGCGCCGGCGGGCGGCTCGGGGAGGGCCCCCCGTTGAGCGCGCCCGAAGGACGGGAGTCGGGCCCGGCGCCCGAGGCCGGGGGCGACGGCGCTGGCGCGCGGGAGCCCTCCATCGATGGCGCTCGCGCGACCGAGTCTTCCATCGATGGCGCTCGCGCGCCGGGCGACCGCCCGGACCGTCCCCCCTGGTCCGAGTTCAAGGCGGCCCTCGAGCGGGCCGGCTTCCACCCGTCCCGTCGCCTGGGCCAGAACTTCCTCCTGGACGACAACATGGCCCGGGCGATCGCCGGCGACGCCGGGGTGACGCCGGGGCGCTTCACCCTGGAGGTGGGCCCCGGCTGCGGCTTCCTCTCGGTGCACCTGGCCCACGCCGGCGCCCGGCTCCTGTGCGTGGAGATCGACCCGCGCCTCGCGCCCATCGCGCGCGGGTTCCTGGCGCCCTACCCGGACGCGGAGGTGATCGAGACGGACGTGCTCGCCAGCAAGTCGAGCCTGGCCCCCGAGGTCCTGGAGCGCCTGCCCCGGGAGGGGGAGTGGACCCTCTGCGCGAACCTGCCGTACTCCATCTCCGGCCCCTTCCTCGCCACCGTAGCCCAGCTCGACCGTCCCCCCTCCAGGGTGGCGTGCCTCGTGCAGAAGGAGGTGGCGGAGCGGCTGGCGAGCGAGGCGGGGGACGCCCACTGGGGCCCCCTGTCGGCGGCGTTCCAGGAGGCGTACGAGGTGACCCTCGGGCGCTCCGTGCCGCCCCAGCTCTTCTGGCCCAGGCCCAGGGTGGACAGCGCCGTGTTCGTGGCCGAGCTCCGCGCCGACCTCGCGCCTCCCCAGGAGCGGGCGCGCCGCATGGCGTTCTACCGCGACCTGATGCAGCGGCGGCGCAAGAGCCTGCGCCGGGTGCTCTCCGACCTGGTGGGCGGCGAGCCCGCGGCGCGGGCCCTGGAGGCCCTGGACCTCGACCCCCTGCGCCGGGCCGAGACCCTCTCGCTCCCGGAGCTGCGGGCGCTGGAGCGGGAGACCCGGGGCCGCGTATAGTTGCCCGGTCCCCGCCCGTCGGCGGCGCCCTCCCCTTGAGCTTCGACCCCGAATTCCGCCGCGCGATCGAGGAGATCAAGCTCCGCGCACCCATCGAGACGATCGTGGGCGAGACGTGCGAGCTCAAGCAGAAGGGCCGCGACATGTGGGCCTGCTGCCCCTTCCACGAGGAGCGCACCCCGTCGTTCAAGGTCGACGTCCGCGAGGGCACCTGGTACTGCTTCGGCGCCTGCCGGAAGGGCGGCGACGTGATCAAGTTCGTCCAGGAGCGCGGGAACATGACGTTCATGGACGCCATGGAGCTCCTCGCGGCCCAGACGGGCGTGGAGCTCCCCCGGCGCAAGGCCCGGCGGACCAGCGAGAACGACCCGGGCCTCGCGGCCCTGAGCTTCGCCGCCGCCTACTTCCAGGCGGAGCTGCGCCGGGAGGAGGGGCGCGACGCCCGGCGCTACCTGGCGAGCCGGCGCTTCGAGGAGAACGCCATCGAGGCCTTCGGGCTCGGGTGGTCGCCGCGGAACGGCCGGCGGTTCCTCAAGGCGGCGGAGGCCGAGGGGATCCAGGCCGGGGCGCTCGTGGACGTGGGGCTCGCCCGGCGGCGGGACGGCAACGGCGAGCTGTACGCCTTCTTCCGGGGCCGGCTCATGATCCCCATCCGCGACCAGCGCGGGACCACCATCGGCTTCGGCGGCCGGGTGGTGGGGGACGAGGACGGCCCCAAGTACGTCAACACCAGCGAGACCCGGTACTTCCACAAGGGGCAGGTGATCTACGCCCTGGACCGTGCCCTGGAGCACGTGCGGGCCCGCGGCCACCTCGTCCTCGTGGAGGGGTACACCGATGTGATCGCCGCCCACGCGGCGGGCCTCCCCAACGTGGCGGCGGTGCTGGGGACGGCGACCACCGAGATGCACGCGGCCCTCGTCCGGCGGGCCGGGACCCGGCGGGTGAGCCTGGTCTTCGACGGGGACGAGGCCGGTCGGCGCGCCGCCTGGCGGGGCCTCGAGGGGCTACTGCCCCTGACCGTGAAGCTGGAGGTCGTCCCGATGCCGGAGGGGGTCGACCCGGCGGACGTGCTCATGGGAGAGGGCGGCGCGGCCGCCTTCTCCGCGCGCCTGGAGACCGGGCTCTCCTGGCTCGACTTCGTGGTGGAGTGCGTGGAGGCCGTCCGCGGGGACGGGCCCCGGGCCTTCTCCCAGGAGGTCGACCGGGCCCTCGAGCTGCTCCTGCGGCTCCCGAGCCCGGTGGAGGTGGACGCCGCGGCCACGGAGATGGCCGGGAGGCTCTCGCTGCCCCTGGACACCCTGCGGGAGCAGCTGCGCATGATCCGGGATCGGGGCAGGGGCAGGGGCCGTGGGCCCGGGGCCGCCGGCCCGGGCGGGGCGCCGCCCGGGGGCCCAGGAGGCCCCCCGGGGGCGCGTGGACCGGGCGGAGGGCCCGGAAGAGGCCCAGGAGGAGGCCCTGGAGCGAGCTCCGCGCCGGGGGCCAGCCGTGGCGATGGGTCGCAAATTCCTCCGACTCCGCCGGTCGACCTCCGGGTCGTGCGGGCCTATGAGGCGCTCCTGGGGGCGGCGCTGGCGGACACCGGCCTCGTCTCCAGGCTCCGACCGCACATCCAGAGCTGTCCGGACCCGACCCTCGCGACACTTTTTCAGGTCCTCGTGGACCTGTGGGACAACGAGGACTCGGAGATCACGGTCTCGCTCTTCCTCAACTCCGTCTCGGACCCCTCCGCCAGGGATCGGGTCCTCCCGATCCGAGAGGACGCCCGCAAGGCGGACTCCGCCCAGAACCTCTTCGAACGCGCCGTCGCGTTCCTCGACCAGCACCACCGCAAGGTCGAGGACACCCGACTCAACTCCCTGATCCAGGCCCTGGAGCCCCTCGCCGAGTCCGACGAGGTCGCAAATGGGCAGCTAGACACCCTCTTCGCCCGCCTCCTCGAGCTCCGGAAGGGCGCGTCGGATCCCAGGAATGATCCGGTTCCCGCGCTCCTCGGCCAAAAGGGGGTACATTTGGGCGCCACAACGGAACACCAGGCCGAACTGCTGCGCCTTCAAGCCCTGGGCCGCGCCCTGCATCGCCTCGCCCCCGTCGACCCCGTCTCGGCGAGGCTTCTCGAGCAGGTCACCCGACGCCACCAGGAGCTGAGCCAGAACCCCCCCCGGGCCTGAGCCACCCCTTCCCCCGTCTCCTCACACCACCCCGTCCCCAGGCCTCCCCTCCCCGATCCGTCGATCCACGTCGCCGACCCGAGCTGCGCATCCACGGGCGCGCCGGTCCACGTGTGAGTCGGGGAACCATCGGAGGCCTTCTCCCGCGCCCCGCGCGTGGGTCGGGACCTAGTTCTTAGTCCCCGAGCGTCGCCCGTCCGCGGAACCCCGCGTGACGTCCACGCGGCGCGCACCCAAGCAACATGACTGATTCCGTCGATCAGACGATCAAGCTCCTCGTGGAGGAGGGTCGCCCCAAGGGCTTCCTCACCTACGCCGAGATGTCCAAGCTCATGGAGGACCAGTTCCTCCCGCCCGACAAGATGGACCAGGTGTTCATCGGGCTCGAGGACGCCGGCATCGACGTCGTCGACGACAACGACACGGAGGTGAGCGGCGACGTCACGGCGAAGACCGCCACGGACGCCAAGGCCTCCGTGGCCGCTGTCGCGGCCAAGGCCCTTCAGGACGCGGGCAAGGTCACCGTCGCCGAGAAGATCGACGACCCGGTGCGCATGTACCTCACCCAGATGGGCGAGATCCCCCTGCTCACCCGCCCGGAGGAGATCCGCCTCGCCAAGCGCATCGAGGTGACCCGCAAGCGCTTCCGCAAGTACTGCATGAGCTCCGGGGTCTGCATGGACGTGTCCCTCGCGACGCTCCACGAGGTGCAGGCGGGCAACCTGGCCTTCGACCGGACCCTGAAGGTCAACCCGAACCCCAAGCCGGACGACGACCCCAAGATCGTCGAGACCCTGGGCAAGCCGTTCCTGGCGAAGCGCCTGCCGGTCAACCTGGCGACCATCGAGCGCCTCCTCCCGCAGATCCGCGAGGAGTACAAGGTGCTCATGCAGAAGGTCGCCGCCGGCGAGGACCAGACGGAGACCCTCAAGAAGGTCCAGCGCACGCGCCGCAAGCTGCAGCTGCTGATCGAGGAGTGCCACCTCCAGATCAAGAAGGTGCGCCCCTACATCGAGGTGCTCGAGGAGCACTACCGCGAGATGCGCTCCGTGGAGCGCAAGCTGGAGCAGTTCGAGAAGGCGGGCAAGGAGTCGGCCGACGGCGCCGTCGAGCTGCGCCAGCGGCTCGAGGAGCTCGAGCTGACGGCCCTGGAGCCCATGTCCTCCCTGAAGTGGCGGACCCACCTGGCCCGCTTCCACTACGCGGAGTACGAGGAGGCCAAGCGCCTCCTCTCCAGCGGCAACCTGCGCCTCGTGGTCTCCATCGCGAAGAAGTACCGCAACCGCGGGCTCTCCTTCCTGGACCTCATCCAGGAGGGCAACACGGGCCTCATGAAGGCCGTGGAGAAGTACGAGTACCGCCGCGGCTACAAGTTCTCCACCTACGCCACCTGGTGGATCCG
The DNA here is from genome assembly GCA_050049155.1 of Planctomycetota bacterium. Lineage (GTDB taxonomy): Bacteria > Planctomycetota > UBA1135 > UBA1135 > Saltatorellus. The sequence continues at coordinate 5,278 of JASFWR010000087.1, forward strand.
TCAGGCTATCACCCGCTCGATCGCCGACCAGGCGCGGACCATCCGCATCCCGGTCCACATGATCGAGACCATGAGCAAGCTGCGGAACGTCACCAAGAAGCTCGTCCAGGCCAAGGGCCGGGAGCCGAGCGTCGAGGAGGTCGCCGAGGCCACCGGGATCACCGTGGACGAGGCGAAGCGGGTGATGAAGATCAGCAAGCACCCCATCAGCCTCGACCGCCCCATCGGCGAGTCCGACGACAGCTACTTCGGTGACTTCATCGAGGACGAGTCGGCCGAGAGCCCGCTCCAGGCCGCCGGCCAGGAGATGCTCAAGGAGCGGATCGACGACGTGCTCTCGACCCTCACCTTCCGGGAGCGCGAGATCATCAAGCTCCGCTACGGCATCGGCGACGGCTACACCTACACCCTCGAGGAGGTGGGCCGCATCTTCCGGGTGACCCGCGAGCGGGTCCGGCAGATCGAGGCCAAGGCGGTGCGCAAGCTGCGCCACCCCGTACGGGCGCGCCAGCTGGCGAGCTTCCTCGACGGCATCCAGATCCCGGACGACGCCGACTACGAGCTGGCCGGCAAGTCGGACTGAGGTCCCGCGGCCCGTCCGCCGAGCGGCCCGCCGCGCCCCCGAGGCGCGGCGGGCCGCTCTCGTTCACCGGGTCCGCTCACTGGGTCTGCTCACTGGGCCCCGGAGCGCTCCGGAGGCCGCCCTGAGGCTGTTCCCTCGGTCCGATCCCGCCCGGCGACGGCGTTTCGAGGGCGCCCCCCGGGGCCCGCGGCGCTATCCTCTCCGGCTCCACCGCTCCCTGCGAACCTCCTCCCCGACCGCCGATGAACCCCGTCCTCCGTTCCCTGCTCAATCTTCAGGAAGTCGACCGCGACATCTTCAAGGTGGAGGCGGAGCTCGAGCGGCTCCCCAAGGAGGTCGCCAGGCGGGTCGAGGCCCTGGACCTGCGCAAGGCCCAGCTGGACGAGAAGCGGGGCGAGGTGGTCGAGCTCCGGGCCGCGATCAAGGAGATCGAGCACGCCACGGTCGGCATGCGCCAGCGCCTCAAGAAGCTGGAGCACGAGTCCTCCACGGGGACCGCGGACGCCGCGCTGGTGGCCAGCTACCAGCACGAGATGCGCAACATCAAGCGCAACATCAGCCAGGCGGAGGACGACGGGCTGAAGCGGGTCGGCCGGGCGGACGCGATCGAGGAGGAGATCGTGGAGCTCGAGAAGCAGCTCCTGGACGAGCAGGAGGCCTTCCAGGAGTTCCAGAAGAACGTCGAGGCGGAGACGGCGACGGCGCAGGAAAAGCTCTCCGAGCTGCAGGCCGACCGGAGCACCCGCTCGGCCGAGGGCATCCCCCCGGCGAGCCTCGAGACCTACCGCGGGCTGCTGAAGACTCGGGACGGCGAGGCGCTGGCCGAGCTGGGCGACGGGCTGTGCGAGGGCTGCTTCGTGAACCTGCCCAAGAACATCGTGGTGCGGCTGGCGCGCGGGACCGAGCTGGTCCAGTGCCCCTCCTGCGACCGCATCCTCTACAACTACTGAGCGCGGGCCCGGGCGGGGGCTGGCTCTTCGAGTGAGGGACGCGCCCGATGAGGCCAACGCAGCGCGAGGGCGGCGCAGCGTGAGGCCAGCTCAGTTTGAAGACGGCGCCGTGCGCCGCCCGCGCTACCGAGGGCGCCCCGTGGGCGGGCCGGGCTGCGGGCCCGCCGCTGCGCCGCACTCGCTGCCCTGGGCGGAGCCTCGGCGGCGGAGCTCGGCCACGAGCCGCTCGCGGATCTCGTTCTTGTGGACGTCCCACCGGGGCGCGATGCGCTTCTCCAGGGGCGCGTCGCCGGTGACCCGGTGCAGCACCTGGTCCGGGTGCAGGCGCTCCACGAAGTCCGCCAGCCACCCGACGTACTCCTCCGCCTCGAGCACCTCCAGCTCACCCTTGCGGTACTGGTGGGCCATCTGGGTGCGCTCCAGGACCATGAGGTTGTGGACCTTCACGCCGGCGACCCCGGCCTCGGCGAGGGCCTCGGCGGTGCGCCGGGCGCCGTCCCGGCCGTCCCCGGGGAGGCCGAGGATCGCGTGCCCGACCACCAGCAGGTCGGCCGCGTGGGCCCGGCGGGCGGCGTCGTGGAACTCCTCCAGGGTGTGGAGGCGGTTGATGTCGAGGAGCACCTGGTCGTCCGCGGACTCGAGGCCGAGCTCCAGCCACACGTCCGTGACGCCGCGGAGGTCGGCGAGCACCGCCAGGGTCTCGTCGGGCAGGCAGTCCGGGCGGGTGGCCACCGAGAGCCCGACCACGGGGCTGTCCTCGGCCTCCAGGGCCGGGCGCAGGGCCGCCAGCACCTCGTCGAAGCGCGCGCCGTCCACGTACGTGTTCGAGTAGCTCTGCAGGTACGCGATGGCGCCGACGCCGTCCCCGCGCCGGGCCACCCGCCGGAGCCCCTCGTCCAGCTGGGACGCGAGGCTGGCGCCGCCCTTGAGCGCGCCGGTGCCGGACCCCTCCACGTCGCAGTAGGTGCAGCCCCCGTAGCCCTTCGTCCCGTCGCGGTTCGGGCACGTGGAGCCCGCGTCCAGCGCGACCCGGTGCACGGGCCGGCCGTAGCGCTCGCGGAGCCACGGCGCGAGGGTGCGGAAGGGAATCGGCGGAGAGGTCATCGGCCAGATGCTACGCGGGCCGCGCGCGAGCGATACCATCCTGCCCAGCAACCTCGCGCTCGCCTTGGATATCCAGCCCATCGTCGTCGGGACGGCCGGTCACATCGACCACGGCAAGTCCACCCTCGTCAACGCCCTCACGGGGATCGACCCGGACCGCTGGGCCGAGGAGAAGGAGCGGGGGATGACCATCGACCTCGGCTTCGCCCGCTTCGAGCTGCCTGACGGCCGGAAGGTGGGCATCGTCGACGTCCCGGGCCACGAGCGCTTCATCCGGAACATGGTCGCCGGCGCCACGGGCATCGACCTCGTGATCCTCGTGGTGGCGGCGGACGACGGGGTCATGCCCCAGACCCGGGAGCACCTGGCGATCATGCAGCTGCTCGGCGTGGCGCGGGGCTTCGTGGCGCTCACCAAGGTGGACGTGGTCGACCCCGAGATGGTGGACCTGGCGGAGGAGGACGTCACCGAGGCGGTGGAGGGGACCTTCCTGGAGGGCGCCCCGATCCTGCGGGTGTCGGCCATCTCCGGGGAGGGCATGGACGCCCTCAAGGCCCTGCTGGTGGAGCTGGCCGCCGCCGCCGAGCCGCGCGCCGCGGACGGCGTCTTCCGCATGCCCGTCCAGCGGGTCTTCACCGCCCGCGGCTTCGGCACGATCCTCACGGGCATCCCGGTCTCGGGGAGCGTGGGTGTGGGGGACGTGGTCGAGGTCCTGCCCGGCGGCCAGAAGGGCAAGCTGCGCGGGATCCAGGCCTACCACGAGAGCGCCGACGTGGCCCGCGCCGGCCACTCCACGGCCCTCAACGTGGCGGACGTCGACCACCACGAGATCGAGCGCGGCCACGTGGTCGCCGCGCCGGGCTTCTTCAAGCCCCAGCGCATGGTGGGCGCGAGCCTCACCGCCCTCGCCTCGTCCGGCCTCGCGGTCACGAACCGCATGCAGGTCCGGGTGCACACCGGCACCGCCGACGCGGTCGGGGAGGTGGTGCTGCTGGACGCCGAGGAGATCGCTCCGGGCGAGACCGGGCTGGTGCAGTTCCGCATGGAGCATCCGCTGGTGTGCGCGCCCGGGGACCGCTTCGTCCTGCGCCTCGCCTCCCCGGTCATCACCCTGGGCGGCGGCGCCATCCTCGAGGAGAGCCGCTACCGGCTGAAGCGCTTCAAGCGCTTCGTCATCCAGGAGCTGGAGCGCCAGGCTGCGAGCCTCGGCTCCACCGAGGCGCTGCTCGAGGCCCACCTGGCCCGGGCTCCGGAGCGGTGGGCGTCGGTGGAGGAGCTCTCCCACGCCCTCAAGCGCTCCCGCGGGGACACCGAGGAGCTCCTGCGCGGGCTCGAGTCGGAGGGCAAGGCGAGCCCGCTGGCCTCCGGCCAGCGGTGGGTCCACGCCAGCACCCTGGAGCTGTGCCTCGCGAGCCTGCGGGACGAGCTCGAGGGGTGGTTCGCCCGCAATCCCATGCGGGGCCGCATGGACGTGCGCGAGCTACGCAGCGCGCTCTCCCTGGACAAGGGCCTCGTGTCGGAGCTGCTGCAGCGTGAGGAGGCCGATGGGCGCGTCGTGCTGGAGGCGGGGGGGATGATCGCCCTGGCCGGCCGGGAGGTGTCCCTGGACCCCGCGCAGGCGGCCCTGCGCGAGCGCATCCTCGCGGCCATGGTCGCGGGCCGGCTCCAGCCGCCGTCGCCGGACGAGCTCGTGGACCAGCTGGGCGCCTCGAGGGCGGACGTGGACACCGTGCTGCAGCTCTGCGTGGACGAGGGGTCCATCGAGCGCGTGGGCGGCGAGCTGTTCATGGCCGCCGAGGTCATGGCGGAGGCGCGGGAGGCCGTCACCGCCAACTGCGAGCGCAACGGGCACCTCGAGATCCCCGAGCTGCGGGACGCCCTGCAGTCCACGCGGAAGTACCTCATCCCCCTGCTCGAGCACTTCGACACCGAGGGGCTCACCCTCCGCCAGGGCGGCCGGCGGGTACTGAAGCGGCGCTGAGCGCGGCCCGCGTCCGGGCGGGGCGAGTCGATTCGGGGCACCGCGGGCGCGGCTCCGGAGCGCTCCGGGCTTTTCACCCGGAAGATCCTTCCGGGTCGGCGGTGGGCCCGCGCTGGCGGGCGCGTGCGGGCCGGGCCGCCGGGGAGGGCCTTTGCGGATCCATCGCGGGGCCTCGCCCTGGGGCCGCGGCGGACCGGCGGGGGATCTCGTAGCGGGACAGCGGGGCCCCGGGAATCGCTCCCTTGCCCAAAGGCTCCGCCGCCCAGGGGGTCGATACGACCTCTGTCCGCTGCCCCGCCAGGTACCAGGCGTGGGCCCGTGGTCTTTCCCCCAGCCGCCAGCCAGACGTATTCGTGATGTCGGAAGACTCGAACCAGCCCACCCCGCCGCCCTCGCCCGAGGAGCGCCCCGCCCAGCCCCACGCGGAGTCCTTCGACGGCGGCCCCCAGGACGAGTCCTGGCTCCTCGACGTGGGCCCCGAGCCCGGCGCGGATTACGCGGGTCACGAGGCCGTGGACGCGCTCCCGTCCGAGTGGGAGGAGGGCCCCGAGCCGAGCGGCGAGTGGACCGAGCCCGCCCCCGCCGAGCCCGCCTTCGCGGAGGGCTTCGACGTCTTCGAGGAGGAGTACGCCGCCGAGGCGATCCACGAGGGCTACGAGGAGTTCGGCGAGGCGGCCGAGGCCTCCTTCATCGAGCCCGCCGCGCCCTCGCGCCCCGTCTTCGAGGCGCTGCTGCCCGGCGTCGTGGCCATGTTCCTCTCCTTCGCGGGGATCGCCGTGTGGAGCTTCGTCCGCACGCCGGAGACCTTCAACGGCGAGGTCGAGGTGGCGCGCAGCGACCGGGACTTCGACCTGTTCGGCGACGACGACACCGTCGAGCTCGCGCCGCCCCTCAAGCACCCGGCCGAGGCGCCGGGGGACGACCGCGTCGTCGGCTACCTCGACATCGGTCAGGGGGCCGGCGACCTCAGCGAGCCCGACGAGCTTGGGTACGCCAGCGACTTCGGGGACGTCCAGGGGGAGCACGAGCTCATGGCCAGCGCCGCGATCGAGCCCGGTCCCGTGACCGTGGTCCAGGAGCCCGCCATCGACGTGATGGAGAGCGCCCCCTCGGTCGAGCCGACCGCCGTGGAACGCGG
>JASFWR010000401.1:0-3366 GCA_050049155.1 Planctomycetota bacterium
CGCGCCTCGCGCACGTAGAGCTGGGGCGAGTAGCCGCCGTGCTCCACGAACTCGTCGCGGGCGGGGCCCCAGCGCGCGACCTCCTCGCGGATGCCCGCCGGCACCCGGGGGTGGTTCGCGAGCGTCCACAGGAGGCCCTCCGTCCAGTCGCGGTGCGCCCGGTGGAGCGCCTCCCGCTCGGCGTAGCTCGCCTCCGCCCAACCCTTGCTGTGGCCGATCCAGTCCAGGGACACGCCCCGGTTGTTGTTCGTGTCGGTCTTCCGGTTGGGCATCCCGATCGGGCTCCAGGGCGCGCGGTCCGCCCCCGCCTCGAAGTTGCGGAGCAGCAGCTCGTAGCGGCTCGGGTCGTAGCCCTCGGGTCGCGCCAGCGGGAGGCGGTTCTCCGGGTCGTCGGTGAAGCAGAGCCGGATGCAGTACGCCTGGACCTCGTCGTCCCCCGCGCCCTCCACGGCGGGCCCACGCCCGCCGATCTCGGGCAGCAAGCCGCTCGCCGGGTCCCCCGGCACGCGCCAGGGGTCCACATCGCCCGCGAACTGGTGGTACCGGGCGAGCTCCGTCCGGACGCCAGCGAGGGACTCGCCGAACTCGGCCTCCCCCTCGCGCCCGACGGTGTACGCCACCCCTGCGAGGGCCATCAGGTCCCCCTCGTAGGTGGCGTCGATGAACACGCGCCCCTCGATCCGCCGCCCCGACTCCGTCCGGATCCAGCGGATCGCAGGGCTCCCCCCCTCCCCCTCCACGCCGATCCCGTCCGGCGTGCGAGCGAGCCGCTCCCCCCTGAGGACCGGGACCTCGTGCTCCCGGACCAGGTCCTCGAAGATCCCCTCGGCCACGTGGGGCTCGAAGGCCCACATCACCTCCCCATCGCTGGCCCGTCCGCCGGCCCGGTACTCCTCCGGCCGCTCCTGCCGCCACGCCTCGGGTCGCGCGTAGTGCCGGGCGACCCGGCGATAGAACTCCCTCGAGAGGCCGCCCACCGCCGCCTTGTGACCGATGTCGGTGGCGCCCAGCCCGCCGCTGGAGAGCCCCCCCAGGCGCCCGTCGGGGTCCACGAGCACCACCTCGCCCCCCATGCGGCGGACCTGGCAGGCCGCCACGACGCCGGCGCTCGTGCCTCCGTACACCACGACGTCGGCGCGCACGTCCTTGGAGGTCTGCGGGGTGGCGGCGAGCAGGAGCAGGAGGTGGAGCATGGCGGACGTCGGAGAGCGGACTGCGGCGAGGGGGTTCAGCGGCCGTCGCCCTCGGGCCCGTCCGAGCCGGGCGCCGCGGGGCGCGTGTGGAAGCGCCACGAGAAGACGTCCCCGTCGCGCAGGTGGAAGCGCAGCCGCACGGGCTCGCCGGCGAGCCCGGCGAGGTCCGGGTCCCCCTCCCAGCGGACCTCGCGCGAGACCTCGTTCCCGATGAGCTCGATGGCGGACGCGAGCCCGAACCCGGGGAGTGCCTCGCCGTCCTCCCCCAGGAGCTCGACCCGCAGGCCGCCCGCTGCGGAGGTCCCGTAGTTCACCGCGAGCGCATTCCCCGTGAAGCGGACGGGCCTCGTGGTCAGCGTCCCGCCTCCGAAGCCGGCGCGGAGGCTGGCGAACCCGTCCAGGCGCAGGGAGTAGCGGTGGAGGGCGGCCGTGGGCTGGGCGTAGTTCTGGTTGACGTAGAACGACATCTCGGCCGGCCCCGTGCGGACCACGTTGAGCGCGGGGTAGTTGGACCGCGACACCCAGTTCTGGAGGCCGATCCCCGGGCGGAGGAACGCCTCGCGGAAGGTCCGGTCGTAGCGCGTCCCCCCACGCGAGGTGAGGAGCACCGCGTCCGAGCAGTCGCGGAAGTAGGCCGGGTCGACCCCGAGGGCGGCGGCGCTCTCCGCGTCCAGCACGGTCCGCCCCGGCATGAAGCGGGCCGCGATCCCCACGTAGACGTCCGGCGCGCGGAAGTACGGGTGGGTCTGGTTGGTGTAGACGTGCTCGAGCCCCTCCCCGCCGAACGTCATGGGCTCGGCCGGGGTCCACGTGACGAAGTCCTCGGAGGTGGCCCGGCTGACCGAGCGGTAGCCCGTGTAGCCCTCCCCGGTCCAGGTCCGCATGTAGCACACGTAGCAGCGCTCCGCCTCCGACCAGAACGCCACGTTCTGGGAGTCGAACATGCCGTCGGCCATCAGCGGCTCCTCCCGGACCCGCTCCCAGCGGACACCGTCCGGGGAAGTCCACCCCACGAGCCCGGAGGCCTCGATGCCGCTGAGCGCCTTGAACCGCTCGCCGTCGGGGACGCCGGGGCGCGTGTCGAGGAAGGGGCTGAAGTTGTGGGAGAACGGCGGCTGCCCGCCGAGCACGACGTTGTTGTCCCGCTCGCCCTCCACCTCGAACAGGTCGAGCGAGGGGCGCCGCCAGACCCTGCCGTCGTCGCTCACGGCGAGGCAGGTCCGCTCGAGGGCGGACCCGTCGGCCCCGGCCGTCCCGAGCCCGCGGTAGTAGAGGAGGAAGCGCCCCTCGTGGGCGATCACCGTGGAGTAGCCGGAGAACGGGCCCTCCCAGGGAGCGTCGAAGCGGAACACGGGGCCCTCGTCCTCCGGGACCCCGAGGGCCAGCTCGCACCCCTCCATGGACTCGATCAGGTGCCGGTCCACGAAGAGCTGCCGGGCGTCCCCGATGGGCACGGCCTCACCGGCCTGGAGGTACGCGGCGGCGAGCAGGAGGCTCTGGAGGATCATGGGCCGAGTCTACCCTCGCGGGGTGCCCGGACCGCCCGCGCTCGGGGCGCCCCTCGCACCTGCCGCCGCCGGGAGGACCGCGCGCCGCGCGCGCCGCCGTCAGTCGGCCCGGGTGGCCGCGGCGGGCACCGCGGCGGACGCGGTCGTCGCCCGCGGCCGCCGCGCGGCTCGCCGCGGCTGGAGCAGCGGGCCGACGCCGTCGCCGACCGTGGAGCCGGCCAGGGCCTCCTCGACCCTGCGCGCCGCCAGGTCCCAGCCCCAGCGGGCCTCGACCTCGGACGCCGCGAGCGCGCCCGCGGCCGCGAGCCGCCGCACGTCCGACGTCCAGTGGAGGATGGCCTCGGCGAGCGTCCCGGGGGCGTCGTCGCGCAGGAGCGCGCCGGTCCTCCCGTGGTCGACGATCTCGCGCGCCGCCCCACGGTCGAGGGCGACCACCGGGCAGCCCGCGGCCATGGCCTCCAGCAGCGCGATCCCGAAGGGCTCGAAGCGCGACGGGCAGAGGTAGAGGGACGCCTCCGCGTACAGGGCGTGGAGCTCCCCGCGTCGGTCGCCGTCCAGCGCGCCGCGCCACTCCACGCCCGGCTCGCGAGGGTCGGCCTCGGTCGGCCCCACGACCACCAGCCGGAGGTCCGGCCGCGCCGATCGGGCGCGCCGGAAGGCGTCGA
>JASFWR010000402.1:0-3345 GCA_050049155.1 Planctomycetota bacterium
GAGATCACGTTCTTCGTCACCTGGATCGCCTTCTTCCTGTTCCTCACGGCGCGCTCCATCGAGGCGCGGAGGTGGCGCGGATGAGCGGCTCCTCCGGACGGGTCGGCTGGCTCTCGCGGCTGGGCATCGGCGCGCAGGTCCTGGTGTCCGCGGTGCTCGCCCTGGCGGCGGTGCTGCTGGTGAACTGGCTCGCGGCGCGGCCCGGGATCCGCCAGCGGGTCGACCTCACCGCGGCCTCGAGCAACACCCTGTCCACCGCGACCCTCGGGGTCCTCGAGCGGCTGACCACGGACATCCAGGTCGACATCCTCTACCGGCCCATGAACGCGCCGCTGACCAACCTCGGTCAGGACGCGATCCTGCGCACGGACAAGCTGCTGGTGCTCATGGAGGAGGCGGCCAGCGGCCGGATCGCCATCCAGAACGTGGACACCAGCGACCAGGAGGCCTGGACGCTGCGCCAGCAGGAGCTGCGGCTCCGCGGCTACGAGAACGGGCTGGTGATCTCCAACGGCGACCGCCGGGAGTTCCTGGCCCTGTCCGGGGACCTGGCCGTGTTCGACCTGGGCAACCCGGTGCCCGAGTCGTACGTGCCCCCGCGCATCCAGCAGTTCGACGCGGAGCGCGCCATCGTGGGCGCGATCCTCGACGTGACCAAGGGCGCGGAGCAGCACGTCTACTTCACCTACGGGTACGGCGAGCTCGACGCCCTGGACAGCACGGAGAACGCCGGGCTCGGGCTGCTCACCGACGAGCTCGAGCGGGACGGCCTCCGGGTCCACCGCTGGAACTTCCTCGAGGACGGACCCCTGCCCGAGGACTGCGCGGCGGTCGCCGTGGTCGGCCCCCAGGCGGGCTGGCCGGACGACATGTACGCCGAGGTCGTCGACTTCGTGGAGGCGGGCGGCCGGCTGCTGGTGGCGGCGGAGACCGTCCCGGAGCTGCTGCGCAAGAGCGACGTCCCGGACCTGCTGGCCCACTTCGGCCTCGAGGTCAGCGAGGGGCGCGTCATGCGGCCCTTCCTGGACCGGCGCACGGGGATGGTCGTGCAGGGGCAGCAGGAGTGCGAGGTGCACTTCGTGACCGGCGACCTGATGAGCGGGCACCCCATGCTCGCCGCCCTGCGCGGGGCGGGGGAGTCCTTCGCGGCGCCCATCGCCCACCGGGTGCAGGTGGGCGAGCAGCCCCCGGACGGCGTGGCCCAGAACCTCTTCCGCTCCACCCCTGACTCGTGGCTCGACGCGCCGCCCTGCGACCGCCGCTACGACGCGCAGCTCGACGGGGTCTTCGGCTCGTTCCCCCTGGCGGCCACCGTGCAGCGGCCGCCCATGGTGGAGGTGCCGACGCCGGTGGGGCTGGAGTCCATCCCGGAGGTCCGCGTGGTGGCCCTGGGGTCCGAGGCGATGATGACCAACGCGGCCCTCCAGAACCCCCAGTTCCGCGCCGCCGACGTCCTGCGCGCCGCCTTCAACTGGCTGCTCGACCGCGAGCACCGGATCACCGTGCCGCCGCGGGACCCCGACCAGCGCTTCCTGCCCCGGGACCGGCCGGAGTCCTTCGTGCTCGTGGTGAACACCGCCCAGTACTACCTCCCCCTCGCCGCGCTCGTCGCCGGGCTGCTCGTCTGGCTGCGCCGCACCCGCGGCAGCCGGCGGGTGGTCCTCGAGGCCCCTGCCGCCGCCCAGGAGCCCTCCGAATGAGCCGCCTGACGCCCCTGATCCTCCTGGCCGTGGTCGCCGTGCTGGGGACCTTCGCCTACCTGCAGACCGAGCGCGAGGGGCGCAGCCTCTCCGACGACGGCCTGACCGAGCCGCTCTTCCCCGGGGTGGACATGGGGCGCATCTCCGCCCTCCGCCTGGAGGACATCGAGGGCTCCCTGCACCTGCGCTTCGAGAAGGACCGCGCGGGGCGCTGGTTCATCACCGACCCCATCGCCTGGCCCGCGGAGCAGAACCTGGTGCTCGAGATCGAGCAGGTGATCGAGCGGAACCGGGTGGTCGCCGTGCCGGCGGCCCTCGCCGAGCAGGCGCGCAGCTCCTTCGAGCCCCCCGAGGGCTTCATCGAGGTCGAGGAGGCGCTGGAGGGGGGCGAGGTCCGCCGCACCCGCGTGGAGCTGGGGGACGTCGACCTCGACGGTCGCCGGGTCTACGTGCGGCGGGACGGGCGGATCTACCGGACCCTGCGGAACTTCGAGACGCCGTTCACCGTGGGGCTCAACGAGTACCGCTCGAAGCGGATCTTCTCGATCCGCCCGGGGGAGGTCGTCTCCATCGAGCGCGTCGGCGGCTGGTACGAGAACGGCGACCAGCAGCTCCTCGGGATGCTCGCGTACCGGGAGGGTCGCGGGTGGCGCATCGACTCGCCCGCGCGCGCGGTGGGCGACCCCGCGCTCTTCACCCTCTGGTGCCGCTTCCTCGGGCGCCTGGACGCGAAGCGCTTCGCGAGCGACCGCCCGGACGTGGAGCTCTCGCGCTTCGGCCTGGACGCGCCGTGGATGTCGCTGAGCGTGACCGGCGCGTCGGGCGTGGTGCAGACCGTGCAGTTCGCGGCCAAGGACGCGCGGGTCTACTGCCGGCGTGGGGAGGAGGACACGGTGTTCGAGATCGACACCGACGACCTCTTCCGGCTGCGGGAGCCGGTGACCAGCTTCCTGGAGCCGAACTTCGTGCGCTTCGAGCGCGAGGGCCTCACGGAGGTCCTGCTGGGCCGCGGGGAGCGCTCCGTGCGGCTCCGCGCCGCCGGGGACGGGTGGACCGTCGCGGAGCGCAGGGAGGGGTCCTCCGACTACTCGGTGGAGTTCGCCGCCGACCGCCGCCGGGTGGAGGACCTGCTCACGGCCCTCGAGGGCGCGGAGGTGGCGCAGTACTTCCTCGACGTGGAGCCCGGTGACTTCTTCCCCGTGGGCTCCCGGGACCGGGGCATCTGGGTGGAGACCCGCGACGGCCTCATCCAGGGCGGCGCCTTCGGCGAGGCGGTGCGGACCCCGGAAGGGACGGAGCTGGTGCCCCTGCTCCGGGACGGCGACGACATCGTGGGCGGGGTCGACCCGGCCTTCGCGGCGCTCGTGGACACCCCGCTGGTGGACCTCCTGGACCGGGACCTCTGGACCCTCTCCAACGCGCGCCTCCGGGTCCTGCGGATCCGTCGGGACGGCCTGGATCGGAGCTTCAACCGGGCGGACGAGTACGACTGGCAGCCCGCCGACGCCAAGGTGCCCGCGCGGGAGCTCGACCCCGTGCTCGACCACCTGCTCTTCCTGCGCGCCGAGCGTCACGTGCCCGAGGGCGAGCGCGAGCCCCTGGAGGACGTGGTGGAGGTGCGCTTCACCTCGGGCGACGGCGCCGT
>JASFWR010000403.1:0-3329 GCA_050049155.1 Planctomycetota bacterium
CGACCTGGACGCGCTCAATCGCGAGCTCGGCGCGCGGGTGCTCGCGGACGGGCGCGTGCACGTGGGGACGACCCGCTACCGGAGCGTCCTTTGCTTCCGGCCCGCCATCGCCAACTGGCGCACCCGGGCCGCGGACGTGGAGCTGCTCGTGGACGTGGTGCGGGGCCTCGGCGCCGAACTGGCGGCCGAGGGGCCGGGCGGCCGCGCCTAGCGCTCGCTGGACTCCGAGACGGAGAACCCGGAGGGCACGTCGAGGAGGAAGTGGGAGTCGATCCCGCGGCGGAAGGGGTCGAGGCCCACGCGCAGCAGCTCGAACTCCAGGACGTCCTCGCCCTCGCCGGAGACCCGCAGGCGGGTGGGGTGGTCCTTGCCCTCCGTGAAGGTCAGGTCGAGGGAGCGCAGGCCGTACAGGTCCACCCCGGGGGCGGGGCTCATGGAGACGACCGTGAGGCGCGGGTCGTCCTCGGCGGGCGCGACGGCGCGGACCTCCAGGGCTCGCGCGAGGACGTCGAGGTCCATCAGGAGCGCCGCGACGCCCACGATGGCGCGGCCGTTCTCCGCGTAGCGGAAGCGGCTGGCGTGGCGGCGCTGGACGTCGACCACGAGGCGCTCGGTGGGGGTCTCGAGGATCTGGCGCGCGCGGGCGCCGCCGGGCCGGAAGAGCATCGTCGCCGGGCGGCGGCGCACGTTGAGGGGGCCCTTGGAGGCGAAGCGAGGGCCCTCCGGGGAGACGATCTCGAGCCGCAGGCAGAGGGCCTCCATGGCCTGCACGTCGGCCATCGCGGCCGCCCGGGGCTCCATCAGCGCCAGGGCCGCGGCCACCGCCTCCGGGTCGCCCCCGAGCGCGGTCGGCCCCGCGTCCGAGGTCCCGGGGCCCGCGCAGCCGCTGCCGAGCAGGGTGGTCGCGAGGAGCGCCGCCGCGAGGAGCGCCGCCGCGAGGGCGGCCGCGAGGGGGGCGCGGGTCAGGGAGAGGGGGCTCATGGGGTCGGGTCGGGGAGACGGGGACGCGGAGATCCTACGGACGATCCCGGCCGCGGTGGGGACCCGGCCGGGGGAGCCGGGGAAGATCCACGCGGGCCTCCGGTCCGGCGCCCTTCCGGTCGATGAAGGGGGCGGGCCTCCGCCCGTGCCCGACCCCGCCGCCACCCATGTGCTCGATCCTCGCGCTGCTCGGCCTGCCCCAGGGAGGGGTCGAGGTCGCCCGTCCGTCCGCCCTCCAGCAGTCCCGCCGCATGCGGCACCGGGGGCCCGACTGGAGCGGGGTCCACGCGGGGGCGCAGCACCTCCTGGTCCACGAGCGCCTCGCCATCGTGGGCGTCGAGGACGGGGCCCAGCCCCTGCGCTCCCCCGACGGCCGCCTGGTCCTGGCGGTCAACGGGGAGATCTACAACCACGAGGCCCTGCGCGCGTCGGTGGACTACCCGTTCCAGACGCGCTCCGACTGCGAGGTCGTCCTCCCCCTCTGGCGCGACCGGGGGGCGGGCTTCCTGAACGACCTCAACGGGATCTTCGCCTTCGTGGCGGTGGACGAGGAGACGGGGGACTGGATCGTCGCGCGGGACCCCATCGGGGTGATCCCGCTCTACACCGGCCGCGACGCGCAGGGGGTGCTGCACGTGGCCTCCGAGCTCAAGGGGCTGAGCGCGGTCTGCGACGACGTGGCGGAGTTCCCGCCGGGACACGTGTGGTGCAGCGGGGACGCGGAGCCGACCCGCTACTACCAGCCGGAGTGGCGGGCGTACGACGCCTGCGCCGGGAGGGGGGTCGAGCCCGCGGACCTGCGCGCGGCCCTCGAGGCCGCCGTGCAGCGGCAGCTCATGTGCGACGTCCCCTACGGCGTGCTCCTCTCCGGCGGGCTCGACTCGTCGGTGGTGGCGGCCTGCGCCGTGGCCCACGCGCGCACCCGCGTCGAGTCGTCGGGGGACGAGCCCGCCTGGTGGCCGCGGGTGCACTCCTTCGCCGTCGGCCTCGAGGGGTCGCCGGACCTCGCCGCGGCGCAGCGGGCCGCGGACTTCCTGGGCACCGCACACCACGAGCTGCACTTCACCGTGGACGAGGGCCTCGACGCCCTCCGGGACGTGATCTGGCACCTCGAGACCTACGACGTCACCACGATCCGCGCGTCGACCCCCATGTTCCTGATGGCGCGCAAGATCAAGGCCATGGGGATCAAGATGGTGCTCTCGGGGGAGGGCGCGGACGAGGTCCTCGGCGGCTACCTGTACTTCCACAAGGCGCCGGACGCGCGCGAGTTCCACGAGGAGACGGTGCGGAAGCTGGACCAGCTGCACCTGTTCGACTGCCTCCGGGCCAACAAGTCCATGGCCGCCTGGGGCGTGGAGGCGCGGGTCCCGTTCCTCGACCGCGAGTTCCTGGACGCGGCGATGTCCTTCGACGCGGAGCACAAGCGGTGCGTCGACGGGCGGATCGAGAAGCACGTGCTGCGCGAGGCCTTCCAGGGCGCCCTCCCGGACGAGGTCCTGTGGCGCCAGAAGGAGCAGTTCTCCGATGGCGTGGGCTACGGGTGGATCGACTCCCTGAAGGCGCACGCCGAGGCGCAGGTCTCGGACGAGCGCTTCGCGGGCGCCGCCGAGCGCTTCCCGCACAACCCGCCGGCGACCAAGGAGGCGTACTTCTACCGGGAGATCTTCGAGGGGCACTACCCCGGGGAGGGTCCCGCGGCCCTGGTCCCGGGGGGCAAGAGCATCGCCTGCTCCACGCCGGCGGCCCTCGCCTGGGACGCCTCCTTCGCCGAGCAGGCGGACCCCTCGGGCCGCGCGGTGCGCGGCGTGCACCGGGACGGCTACTGAGGGGCTCGCCGCGGGCCGGCTCCTCATGGAGTGACCCCTCGACTAGGATGCGGCGCCGCCGCTCCATGCCCTCGCTCCTCCGTCTCCCCGCAGCCGCCCTGCTGCTGGCGCTCGCCGCCTGCGCCGGTCCGGAACCCCAGGTGGAGTCGGCCTGGACCTCCTACCTGCCGCGCCGCGCGTCCACGTCGCGGAACTTCCTCCAGGGGGTGGTCGGGATCACGCAGTACACGTCCGGCCCCTCCGTGGCGGCGCCCGGCACCGTGGTGCTGGACGACGGGAGCGACACCCTCCCCATGCTGGGGGGCGCCTTCCAGCACGCCCTGAAGGACGGCCCGCTCCAGCTGGGCATCGAGGGCGGGCTGAGCGGCAGCTGGCTGACCACCCGGACGGTACTCGCCGCGGGCAACGGCGCGGTCGTCACCCAGCGGGAGAACGAGCTCTTCCTGCTCGACGGGTTCGTCGGCGCCTACGCGAGCATCCCCCTGGAGGGGGGGTGGCGGGTGTACGGCGGGACCGGAC
>JASFWR010000088.1:0-10927 GCA_050049155.1 Planctomycetota bacterium
TGACGGACGCGGAGCCCAGCCCGCGGATGACGCCGGACGCCCCGGTGGAGTTGACGGCGCCGGGGCCGCAGTAGTTGGTGCCGACCGAGCCCGCGGGGTCCCCCTTCGCGATGACCAGGTTGTCGAAGTAGTAGAGGTCGTTGTTGTTGCCCCCCGAGGAGATCCGGATCTCGTTGAAGAACATGTCGTGGACCATCTCGTCCAGGTCCGCCGTCCCCGTCGGGTACTCCGTGGAGGGGTCCACGTAGAGCCGCAAGCGCTCCATGCCCGGGAGGAAGTCGAGGCGCGCCACGAGGCGCGCGGGGACCGAGTCGTCGGTACCGGCGATGGTCACCGGGCCCGGGCCCGCCGGGCCCTCGTCGTCGATGCCCCACTCGTTCGTGTCCCAGGGGGACCCGATGAAGAGCTGCTCGCCGGTGCCCTGCTCGATCAGCGCGAAGCCGCCGAAGTGCTCCCCCGGCTGCCCGGAGAAGCTGACCAGGCTGAAGGAGAACCAGATGGTCGTGTTGTCGATGCCGAAGAGGCCGCCCGCGGCGATGTCGGGGTGCAGGGCGGCGTCGGGCTTGCGGTAGGCCTCACCGAAGGGGTTCACCTGCCCGGCGTAGGCGCCCACGTTGTCGCTCAGGGTGAACGGGGGCGTCACCGAGCTGTCGAAGAGGGTCAGGTCGTCGTTCGCCGCGCCGCTGACCCACCACGGGTTCTCCCAGCCGACGCCGCCCGCCTGCTGGAAGAAGGGCCCGGGGACCGGGTACTCGAAGGTCTCGGACGCGACGACGGTCACCTGCGCGGAGGCGACGGCGGACAGGCCGGCCGCGGCGAGGGCCGCGAGGAGGCGGGAGGTGAAGGGAGCCATGATGGGAAGGGCGTTCGGGGATCCGACCACCGGCGTGGCCCTGCGGGCCGCTCGCGCCGTGCCGGGTCCCGCGCAGGGGGTCACTGGGAGAAGATGAGGGCCGTGTACGGGCCGAGGGCCACGTCGATGCTGTACTGCAGGCCGTCCCACGGGATGGGATCGGCCATGACGCCGGTCGACGGGTAGTTGCCGAAGGACGCGTCGTAGGCGGACGCGTCGCTGTTGAGGCGGAGGTGCCACCAGCCGGAGCGCGGGACGCCGATGCGGTAGCTCGGGTAGCTCGCCTGGGAGAAGTTCGTGAGCACGACCACGTCGTCGCCGGGGCCGCCGTTGTCCCAGCGGTGGTAGCCCACCACCTTCGCCGCGTTGTTCACGTGCTGGACGTTGATGTGCTGGCCGCGCAGCCCCTGGGTGTTCCCGTTCATGTTCCGCCGCAGGCGGATGAGGTCCCGGTAGAGGTCGCGGATGCCGCCGAAGGTCACGAGCTTGGACCAGTCCACGGGGTCGTCGTCCCGGAAGTACCCGTCCTCGAGGATCTCCTGCCCCTGGAAGAGCATCGGGATCCCGGGGGCCGTCATGACCAGGGCCGCGCCGAGGGTGGAGCGCTTCTTCGAGTACCAGCTGGACGCG
This sequence comes from Planctomycetota bacterium, assembly GCA_050049155.1. Classification (GTDB taxonomy): domain Bacteria; phylum Planctomycetota; class UBA1135; order UBA1135; genus Saltatorellus. Next base: position 1,484 of record JASFWR010000088.1, read on the forward strand.
TTGCCCGGCCAGATCTCCTCGGGGACGCGCGAGCGCCCGTTCGCGTTCTCGTCGTGCGACTCGGTGTAGATGATCCGCTCGAACGCGTCGCCGTTGTAGCGGCTGTAGAGCGCGTCACGGACCGCCCACATGTTCCGGCCCGCGTCGCCGGGGGGGACGATCACGTCGCGGATGGTATGGACGAAGGGGGCGTCCCACTGGGAGTCGAAGCCCGATCCGCCGGCGCCGGTGGTCTTGGTGATCCACTCGTTGTTGCGCATGTCCTCGGCGATGATCAGCTTCCAGGGCTGCGACCCGTCGATCTCGTCGTTGATCCACTGCATCAGCGACCAGCCGTCGGGGAGGTCGCCGCCCGGGCCCTCGCGGATGTACGCCGTGGCGTCGAAGCGGAGCCCGTCCATGCGGAACTCCTCCAGCCACATCAGCGCGTTGTCGCGGATGAACTGACGGACCTCGCCGCGGCCGTAGTCGGGGCGGGTGTTGCCCCAGGGCGTCTGGGCGTTGAAGTCGTCGTAGAAGTAGTTGCCCCCCGTCCGCCCGGGGAACGAGCCGTCGAACTGCCAGTGCGGGATGTCGTTCGGCCCGAGGTGGTTGTAGAGCACGTCGAGGGTGACGCCCATCCCGCGGTCGTGGGCCTCCTGCACGAAGCGCTTCACGTCCTCGACGTCCCCGTAGGCGGTCTCCGGCGCGTAGGGGTGCGCGGGGTTGTAGCCCCAGGAGAAGTCGCCCGGGAACTCGTTGATCGGCATGAGCGCGATCATGTTCACGCCGAGGTCCGCGAGGTGATCGAGGCGCTGGAGCGCCGTCTGGAACGTCCCGGGGGCGCCGCCGGGCGAGTCGTTGAACGTGCCCAGGTGCATCTCGTAGTGCACCGTGTCGTTCCACCACGGGGTGAAGAACTGCCCGCTCCACTGGAAGGCGTCCGGGTCCACGATGACGCTGTCACCGACGCTGCTGGTGACCTCGCGGGCGCGCGGGTCCACGCGCCAGTTCACCTGGGACCCCGTGTCGACCACGTACTTGTAGTGGTCGCCAGCGCCGAGGCCGCGTACGTCCAGGGACCAGTTGCCGTTGCCCTCCGGCGAGAGCGGGGCGGAGGTGGCCGACCAGCCGTTGAACGGTCCCGCGACGCCTACCGAGACGGCGTCCGGCGCCCAGACGCGGAAGGTGGTGCCCTCGGCGTAGGGCACCGCGCCCATGCCGGGGCGCGAGGAGACCTTGGACCCGCGGTCGATGTCGAGGTCGTACTGGGTGCCGGCGGGGCACAGGACCCCCACGTACCAGATGCCCGACTCGAGCTCCGGGGTGGAGCCGGCGTCGATCACGATGAGCTCGTTGGAGGTCCCGTTGGTCGCGGACCTGGCGTCCCAGTCCTGCAGCGTCGGCGCGGCCGCCTTGCGCAGGTAGAGGTCGGCGCCGGTGCCGATCTGCTCGGTCAGCGTGATCCGCAGCTCGGCGTGCCAGTTGGACACGACGAAGAGCTGGTACTGGAAGGAGGCGGGGCCAGCGGGGGTCGCGGCGCGCGCGCGCGCGAGGGGACGAGCGGTCCCGTTCTGCGCCGCCGCGGGGACGGCGGCGGCTGCGGCGAGGAGGCTGGCGAGGAGGAGTCTGCTGCGAGTCATCGGTCAGGCGTGGGGCACCTCGACCGCGCGGGCGGTCGCGCTCGGAGGTCCGGGCTCCGCGGAGCGGGGACCCGTCTATTCTCCCCCATGCCACGGGAGGCGCAAGTCGCCGGCCGCGCCAGGACACCCCCTGGTGCGACAAAATGAACCACGCGCTCGCCTCCGGGACCCACCCGGGGACCCCAGGACGGGAGAACGGCGCCCCCCCCGTTGCACGGAGGAGACGCCGCCTCTCTCACCGGGCGCCCGGCGATGCGTCGTCGGACGTCGGGGTTCCAGGATCCGTCAGTCGAAGAGCCCGACGATCGGGAGGACGCAGGTCTCCCCGCTGTTGTCGTCCACGCCATCGTTGTCGTTGGCGATCCAGACGTCACCGCTCGGGGTGATCATCATGCTCTCCAGCTTCTCGAGCGGGAGGACGCTGACCGCCTCGAAGAGGCCCGAGGTGAGCACGTCGAACTCGAGCGTCTTCGCCACGGTCGTGGGCGTCACCGCCGGGTCCGCCGTGAACGTCACCGAGGCGGGCTCGAAGGAGTAGATCCGCTTGATGGCGGCGTCGACGTTCCCCTGGTTGTCCCGCTCGATCACGGCCAGGCGGCCGTCACCGACGTTGGAGATCTCGGAGAGGCCGACCCAGCCGCCGTTGGCCGAGGCCGGAGCCTCCAGCGGGTAGTAGGCGAAGCCCCACTGGCCCGTCGAAAGATCGAAGCGGCCGATCCGCGCCCGGTCCGCCGGGTCGCCGAAGCCCTGCCAGGAGCGCTGGAAGCACACGTAGAGCGCGCCGTCGTTCCCAACGCAGATCCCCTCGAGGCCGAAGCGAAGCTGCTCCGTGAGCAGCGCGAAGGGGAGGCCGATCACCCGGGTGATCTCGAGCGTGTTGTTGATCGGGCCGCCGCCGCCGCCGAGGGGCGTGGACGCGATCTTCAGCTCGAGGATGACGTTCGGGCGCTCGAAGGGTCGGTCGCCCGGGTCGCTCACGCCGCCGGACAGGTTCCCCGTCCCTTCGGAGACCACGTAGAAGACGGCCTCACCGCCACCGTCGACGGTCGCGGCGATCCCCTCGAGGTCGAGGTTCACCGTGTTGTCGGCGTTGATGATGTCCGCGACCTGGAAGTCGGGGGTGTCCGGCAGGGCGAACTTGACCCGGTTCAGGGCGTTCGCGAGGAGCCCGTAGGTGTCCTCGATGGGCCAGACCCCGGCGACGCCGTAGCCGGCGGACACGTCGTTCTGGAAGGCGGGTCCGCCGAAGTAGACGCTCGAGCGCCCGTAGAAGCTGTCGTGGACACCGAAGATGGCGCCATCGCCGAAGGGGGAGGCGGCCATGCCAGAGAGCGCCCCCAGCGAGGCCAGCGGTGCGCCGCCGACGGAGGGATCCCAGGTGGCGTCGCCGAAGTTCGGGTAGAGGGCGGAGTCGGCTCCGCCTTCGCCGTACTCGTAGATCATCAGGGACGCGCGGAGCTTGTCACCGCGGTCGTCCTTCTCGTTGGCGACGACGAAGAGGTCGCGGGAGGGGATGGCGAGCAGCCCCTCGGGGCCGACGCCGGTCGGGAGCACGTCCCAGAGCTCCGCCCCGATGCCGAGGCCGGAGACGCTCGAGCGATCGAGGAGGTACGCGGAGACGATCCCGGCGCGCTCGGAGCCCACGAAGAGCCAGTCGTAGCCGCCGAAGGAGGCGAACTCCACTCCCTCGGGCTCGTTGCCCTTGTTCTCGGAGCGCTCCTCGGGGTAGTGGCCGATGGCGGCGGTCAGGTGCTCGAGGAAGTTCCCCGTCTCCACCTCGGTGCGCCCGAAGATGGACCAGATCGTGAAGCCGCGGCTACCGCCGTCGAGGTCCCCTTCGTCCGCGGTCGCGAGCGTGAACGGCGAGATCCAGGTGACGGCGTCCGGCTCGCGCGGGACGGCGGAGAGCGAGGTGCTCTGCTCGATGAGCCCGTTCTCGTTGGTGTCGATCGCGTCGAGGTCGACCGTGCCGCAGGAGAAGTCCCAGATGACGGCGCCGGAGTGCAGCTCCACCAGGATCATGTGGTTGTTCTCCTGGAGCGTCACCGCGCAGATGTTGAGCGCGCTGATGTCCACGAACTCGGGCTCGGGATCCTCGGGGTACAGGTCGCAGATCCCGGTGAGGTCGACGCTCCTGAGGGTCCAGTTGGCCGGGTCGTTTCCGATGAGGTCCACGATGACCAGGTAGCCCGCCGGGAGCTGCGGGGGGGCGCCGCCCGTCGCGGGGTCGTCCTCATCGCGCTCGTTCTCGATCGCGATGGCGCAGAACTGCCCGTCGGGGCTCACGGCGACGCTGTCGGGCTGCCCACCCAGCGGCATCGTGCGGACGATGGTCTGGGTGGCGATGTCCACCACGAGCAGGTCGCCCGAGGTGTCGATGAAGTTGGCGCTGGTGTTGATGGCGCAGAGCGCGAAGCCGCCGGTCACCGAGACGGCCGTGGGCTCGCCGGGGAGCTGGACGAAGCCGAGACCCTGAGGGTCAGTGGGGTCCGTGATGTCCACGAAGCCGAGGCGCTCCATCTCGCTGTCGGTGTAGATGAGCGTCATCCCGTCGTCGGAGGCGGCGACGATCTCGCAGACCGTCTCCTCGTCGATCGACTCCCCAGCGGCGAGGTTGTCGAGGATGGGGTAGTTGCCGATCCGGAAGAAGCCGCCAGGGCCGGAGCCGTCCTTGGCGCCGGCGTGGCGGGCGAGGAAGGAGTCCTCGATGCCGTCGAGGAGCCCGTCCCAGGGAGCGGGGGAGGAGTCCTGAGCGATCGCGTTGGTGGCGAGCGCCGCGGCCAGGAGAGAAGCGAGGTGCGGGGTCTTCATGATTCGTCGGAGCGAAGATCTGGGGTGTGCGAGACGAGCCGAAGTCGGCACGTCGAAGACGCATTGGGTCCACCGCTCGTCAAGCCATCGCTGGCCCCGCCTGAATCGAAGGGAAACCTCCAGGCGACTTCGTGAAGACCGGGGAGCTCGAACGGCGCGCAGTCCTCGGTGCCCTCGAGTCGGGTCGTCGGATCAGGTCGGAAGCTGGATCACTTCGCCTGGTAACGACTTGGGTCGCCCGACCTGGAGTCCTCGACTGGCTGCGGGCGGTCCGCTCCGCGGCGCCGATCCGCCCCGTCACCCCTTGATCGACTTGACCGCCCCTTGACGCCCCTCGATCCCCTCAGCGTCCGGACGCCGCAGCCACTCGAGGGTCGCGGCGGGCGACGCCGGCCTGCTGGCGGCCGGCGATGAGGATCTTGGGGTTCGGAAACGCCCCGGACACGCTGCAGCGGCGAAAGGGCCCCGGCTCCAGTTGCGCAGTACGAGCGCGACAGTCACGCTCCGCACATGACCGTCCCTTCCCGACTCCTGAAGAACCTCGCCGTCGCCCTCACCGGGCTGACCCTCTCGCTCTACAGCCCCGCCCTCGCGGCGGCGTCCGTCCCGACGGCTCCGCTCGCGCAGGAGGAAGCGAGCGCAGCGGAGGGCGCCGAGGAGGACCCCGGAGGAGGAGAGGGCGACCTCGGGCTCGGCGAGATGCAGGACCAGATGGAGTCGCTCTTCAAGCGCCTGGTCGAGGAGCCGGACGTGGTGCTCAAGGAGTGGGCGCTGGAGGACGGGCCTCACCTCCTCGGCAAGCTGCTCCTCTTCGTCCTCATCCTCTTCGTCTCCCGGGTCGTCGGGCGCTGGGTGGGGACCCTGACCCGCGGCGGGCTGGAGCGCTCCAAGCTCAACGCGAGCGAGCTCTTCAAGAACTTCGTCGAGAACACCATCACCAAGGTCGTCTTCTTCGTCGGCCTGATCGTCGCGCTGCAGACCATCGGGGTGAACGTGGCGCCGCTCCTCGCCGGCGTCGGGGTCCTGGGCTTCGTGGTGGGCTTCGCCCTGCAGGACACCCTCGGGAACTTCGCCGCGGGCGTCATGCTCCTGCTCTACCGGCCCTACGACATCGACGACGTCGTGACGGTCACCGGCGAGACGGGCAAGGTCGAGGCCATGACCCTGGTCTCCACCACCCTGCTCACTCCGGACAACCAGCGCCTGACGATCCCCAACGGCTCGATCTGGGGGAGCACCATCCGCAACGTCACGGCGAACGCCACCCGCCGGATCGACGAGCCCTTCGGCATCGGCTACGACGACGACATCGAGAAGGCCGAGGCCGTCATGCTCGACGTCGTGAAGAGCATGGAGCACGTGCAGGCCGACCCCGAACCGCAGGTCCTGCTCATGGAGCTCGCCGACTCCTCGGTGAACTTCACCGTGCGCGCTTGGGTCCCGACCGGCGAGTACTTCGGCACCGTCTGCGAGCTGCGCCGACGGATGAAGATGCGCTTCGACAAGGAGGGCATCTCCATCCCCTACCCGCAGCAGGACCTCCACATGCACCAGGTGGACCCCAGCTGAGCCGGGCGGGGCGCCGGGCAGCACCACCATGGGTCGCCGTCGCAGCGCGCCGCGCTCCGAGCGCAGCCTGGCGCTCCAGGAGGCCCGCCGCGTGCCGCGCACGCGGGCGGGCACCCTCGCCGCCGCCGTCGCCCTGCTGGCGGCGGCGCTCGGCCCCCTGCTGACGGAGCGCAGCCTCGACGTGGTGAGCCGGGAGTTCGGCGTCCTCGCGACCCGCTCCCCGTTCACGGGGTCCCTGTCGCCCTTCCTCCTCACCTACCTCGCCGCCGGCTGCACGGCGGCGGGCGCCGCCCTCCTGCTGACCCTCCGGCGCCCGGGCTGGTGGGTGACGATGTCCGGGGCAGCCATGGGCCTCGCGGACCTCGCGCGCCTCTACGTGCGCCTGTTCGGCTCCATCAACCCCGACCACCCGCGGGCCGACGAGGTGACCCTCGAGCTCGTGGGGATCGTCGCGGTCCCGGCCGCCGCCTACCTGCTCGTGGCCGTGCTGCTCTGCCTCCGCCCGGTGCGGGTCGCGTTCCGCGTGTCGAGCGCGGGCCCGCGCGCCCGGGGAGGCGGACAGGGGGGAGAGGGACCCCCGCGAGAGAGACGCCCCGAAGAGGGGTAGGCAGGAACCTAACAAAACCCTACCCTCGCGCCGTGCGCACGAACCACGGCATCGAGGAGCTGCTCCGGCAGCTGGGGGGAGGATCGGCGGCGTTCGCCGGCTTCCCCGGCGGTGACTCCGGCGGTGATTCCGGCGGTGGAACCAGCGGCGACCCGGCGAGCGGGGAGGCCTTCGGTCAGCCCTCGCGGGCGGTCGCCAGCGGCTGGGCCGACGTGGACGCGGCCCTGGCCTCCGAGGGGGGCACGCCCGGCCTCGTGCGGGGTTGCGTGCACGAGTGGATCGGGACCGGCCAGCCGGCGGCGAGGAGCGCGCAGGAGGAGTGGAGCCCCCCCCTGCTGATCCTCACCCACGTCGCGCGGCGCGCGGTCCGGGACGCCCTGGGCCGCGGCGCGCCGGCCGCCGTGGTCTGGATCGGCCGGCGGGTCTGGCCCCACCCCGCCGTCCTCGAGGACCGGGTCGACGTGGTCCAGGCCGACCTGGAGGGCGACCCCGCGGGCCCGGCCGGCGCCGGGTCGCTCGAGGTCCACCTCCGCCCCGACGAGGCCACGCTCGGGGACCCGGAGGACGGGCTCCTCGAGCGCTCCGTCCTCGTCGCGCCCCACGACGCGGGCCTCCGGCTGTGGGCCATCGACACGGCCCTGCGCTGCCCCGGGGTCACCGCGGTGGTGGCCGACGGCTCGGGGCTCGGCATGGCCGCGACCCGCAGGCTCCAGCTCTCCGCGGCCGCGGCCGAGGCCCTCGTGCTGCTCGCCCGGCCCCCCGGTGAGCTCCGCGAGGTCTCCGCCGCCACCACCCGGTGGCAGGTGACGCGGCACGCCGAGGAGGCGCCGACCGGCGGCGTGGAGGGCCCCCTGTGGAGGACGACGCTCCTGCGCGCCAAGGGCGCCCAGCGGCTCCACCGGAGCCGGCTCCCCCTCCCCGGGCGGCTCCCCCACGAGCGGGGCCCGGACCGGCACGGAGGCGAGCCGGAGCCACGAGCGAGGGCCGCGGCCCGCGCCGCCGGCCTCGAGCCGATCGAGGACTGAAACGACCGAGGGAGAGCTGCCCGTGAGGAGGGACCGACACCTGAAGAACAAGGCCACGAGCCATGCGGCGCGTCCTCGCCATCCACCTGCGTTCCCTCTCCATCGACCTCGCCCAGCGACGGCGTCGCCGCGCCGCCCGTCGGCCCGGCGCCGCCCCCACCTCGTGCGTGCTGCTCACACGGGCGGACCACGGGCGCACCCTGGTCGCCGCGCGCTGCAACGAGGCGGCCCGGCGCGGCGTCCGGGTCGGCCTCTCCCTCGCGGAGGCCCAGGCCCTGATCGACCCGCGGGTCCGCGCGCGGCACGGCGACCCCTGGGTCGAGGGGCTCTCGACCGAGCGTGACCTCCGCGCCCTGCACGCCCTGGGCCAGTGGGTGATGGGGCGCTTCTCCCCGCTGGTCGCCCTCGATCCACCGGATGGCCTGTTCGTGGACGTGGCGGGCACCGAGCGCCTCTTCGGCGACGAGGAGGCCCTCTGCCGGGGGATCCTCGGCGCGATGCACCGCCTGGAGATCGGCGCGCGCCTGGCCGTGGCGGACACGGTCGGCGCCGCCTCCGCCGTCGCGCGCTTCGGGAGGACGCCCCGGGAGATCGTCCCCGGGGGCGACGAGGCCCGCGCCCTGGGGCCGCTGCCCGTGGCGGCCCTGCGCCTCCCCGAGGCCACCTGCGACGCCCTCGCCGAGCTCGGCGTCGAGACCGTCCGGGAGCTGCTGCGCCTCGACCGCGACCGGGTCGCGGCCCGCTTCGGCGGCGACGTCGCCATGCGCCTCGACCAGGCCCTGGGCCGCGCGTTCGAGCCCGTGACCCCGCTCACCTTCGAGAGCCCCCCCCAGGCGGAGCGGGTCTTCGAGGGGCCGGTGAAGCAGGCGGCGGCCATCGCCCAGGCCGCCGAGGAGCTGGTGGTGGAGCTCGCCGCCGAGCTCCACCGCGCGCGGCAGGGGGTGCTGTCGGCGACCCTGGTGCTCGAGCCCTCGGACCTGCCGCCGCGCCGGCTGCCGGTCACCCTCTCGCGGCCGAGCGCGGACGCGCGGCACCTCTGGACCATGCTGCGGCCCGAGGTCGAGGCGGCGCACCTGGGGTTCGGCATCGAGCGGGTCCGCTTCGTCGCCGTGCGCACGGGGCGGCTCCCCGCCCGCCAGGCCGGCGCGTGGCAGGCCGGGCCGGGCGCCGCGCCCGACGCTGGATCCGACCCCGCGGCCGGGCCGCCCCTGGACCGCCACGTGGGCGAGCTGGTGGACGTGCTCGCCGCGCGCCTCGGCCCGGGGAGCGTCGTCGCCGCCCGCCCCGAGCCCTCCCACCTGCCCGAGCGCTCCTACTCGTGGATCCGCCCGCAGGAGCACCGCTCGCGCAAGCCCGGCAGGCTCCACCACGCCCCGCGGCCCTCCCTCCTGTTCTCCCCTCCGGAGCCCGTCACCTTCGAGGGCGTGGGCCCGGACGGCGCCCCCGGCCGGCTGCGGTGGCGCGGCCTCGCCTTCCGGATCCGGAGGGCGCGCGGCCCCGAGCGCCTCGCCCGCCCCTGGTGGGACGACAGCCCCGCGTGGCCCGACGGCTCACCGCACACGGTGCGGGACTACTACCGGCTGGAGACGAGCTGCGGCCGGTCCCTGTGGGCCTTCCGCGAGCCGCGGCACGGCCGGGCCTTCGTCCAGGGGGAGTGGACCTGAGCGCAGCCCACCGCCTCGAGACGCTGTGGCTCGAGACGCTGTGGCTCGAGGCCCCGTGGCTGGAGGCGCTGGGCCGGACGATGGGTCGGGGCTCAGGGCTGCTTCTCCAGGCTCAGGGCTGCTTCTCCCGAACCACGACCTCGATG
>JASFWR010000404.1:0-3323 GCA_050049155.1 Planctomycetota bacterium
GACGTCCTGGGCGCTCGTCGGCTCGTCCATGAGCAGGACGTCGGCGCCCGTGGCGAGCGCGCGGGCCAGGAGCACCCGCTGCTGCTCGCCGCCGCTCAGCTCCGTGAACGGGCGGCACGCCAGGTGTGCGATGTCGGCGTCCTCGAGCGCCCCCTGCACCGCCTTGCGGTCCTCCTCGGTCGGCGCGGACAGACCTCGGCGGTGGGGGAAGCGCCCCTGGGCGACGACGGAGTGCACCAGCAGCGGCGCGGCGAGCAGCGAGCGCTGCGGCACGTACGCCAGCCGCCGTGCGCGCGCGTCGGCGGCGAGCCCGCGCAGGTCGGCGCCGTCCAGCCGGACCTCGCCCTCCGAGTCCACGAGCCCCACCACCGCCTTGAGCAGGGTGCTCTTCCCGGACCCGTTCGGGCCGAGCAGGGCCGTGATGGCGCCCCGGGGCGCCACCAGGTCCACGCCCCGCACGACGTCCGGGCCGCGCCGGTACCGCGCCCGGAGCCCGCTGACCTCCAGCCCCGCGCTCATGCGATCCTCCCCTCGCGGCTGGCGCGGGCGAGCAGGACGAGGAAGAGCGGGGCGCCCACCAGCCCCGTCACCACCCCGAGGGGCACGGCCCCCGCCGTGGGCAGGACCCGGGTCAGCACGTCCGCGCCCGTGAGGAACGCCGCGCCGCCGACGAGGGCGGCGGGGATCAGCAGGCGGTGCTCGGGGCCGGTGAACGGGCGGAGCGCGTGGGGGACCACGAGGCCGACGAAGGCGACGTTGCCCCCGATCGCCACGGCGGCGGCGGTGAGGGTCGAGGCCCAGACGATGATCCAGCGCCGCGCGGCGTCCACGTCGACGCCGAGGGACTGGGCCTCCTCCTCGCCCGAGAGGAGCAGGTCGAGGTGCCGACTCCAGCCCATGGCGACGCAGGAGGTCACGGCCACGAGCGGCAGGGCGAGGGCCGCGTGGCGCGGTCCCTTGGCGTCGACCCCGCCGAGGGTGAAGGCCACCACCGCGCGACCCATCTCCCAGGTGTTCTGAGCCAGGCTCATCAGGAGGCTCCCCAGGCTGAGGAACAGGCTGGAGAGGATGAAGCCCGTGAGCAGGACCGTGATGATGCTCGCCCCGCGTCCTGTGACGGTGAGCAGGACCATCAGCGAGGCCCAGGCGCCCAGGAGGCAGCCCGCGGGCAGGACGAGCTCCGGGGGGAGCCAGTCGAGGTGGGCGGCGAGCAGGGTGTTCCAGAGCACGAGCACGAGCACCCCGCCGAGCGTCGCGCCGGCGCTCGTCCCAAGGATCGAGGGGCTCGCCAGGGGGTTCCGGAAGAGGCCCTGGACCAGGACCCCCGCACCCGCCAGCGCCGCGCCCGCCAGCACGGTGTTCGCCAGCCGCCACGCGCGGAGCCGCAGCAACGTGCCGCGCAGCCCCTCGTCGGAGAGGTCTCCCTCGCCCACGAGGAACGAGAGCGCCACGGCGGCGCCGAGGGCCAGGATCAGGACGGCCCAGGTGGCGGAGAGGCGAGTCACCGGATGCCGTCCCCGCTGCCTCGCGGTCCACCCGCCCGCGTGGGCGGCTGGAGTGCTGCGCGGAGGAGCTCCGCGGCACGGGCAGGCGGGTCGGCGGCGCGCGGCCCCGAGGGCGCGCGGGAGGTCGCGCCCCATGAGCGCGCCCCCTTGGTGGGATGTAGCTTGACGGTCACGCTTCCCTCCGAAGCACGAACAGTTGGGGGCAGTGGCCGGTCTCCTGGCTGGCACGTCAGGGGTTCCAGCGCACCCGATGGGCTCGCTGGGCGTCCGTGACCGGCGCACCTTCCCGACCGGTGCAGCGCGCGGAGCGCGCTGCGGGTCAGTGGTTCATCGCGACGGCCGAGGCGTGCCTACAGTGGCGGGGGCCGCGTCGGTCATGGACCCGTCAGGGGTCCGCCGAACTTCCCGTTTCACTCCCCCCCGGAGGGGAGAGCACCGCTGCCTCGTGTGGGTTGGTGAAAGGAACGACCCCGACTCCGCGGTACCCCCGTCGCCCGGTCAACCCTCCCCGGGGAGAAATGGCCCCCGTGACCCCTCCGGACCGGCGGCGATCTCCCATCGAGCGTCTCGATCCGGGCCTTCCGGCCCCATGTCGCCGCTGGAGGGGCCGTCGGGGGCAAAGTCCGGCGGCGGAAGCGGCCGATCTACTCGGAGCATGGATCCCCTCAACCAAGATCCCGGCGGGCTGCCCATGGCGGCCACGCAGCAGGTGGCCGAGGACGCGGTCATCGGCGCGACCGGTGGGGTCGTCTTCCTGACGACCGGCCCCGCCGCGTGCGAGGCCTTCGACGAGGTCCCGGTGCAGCTCGCGATGACGCCGATGCTCGCCTTCCGGCTGGCCGAGATCCTGAAGGTGGCGCTGCAGTACCCCGAGCACGAGACCCGCCGCCAGCTGATCGAGGAGTGGGCGGCGAACGAGCGGCTCGCCGTGCCCCACGCGGTCCTCGAGGTCGGCCCCGAGGCCGTCCGGGTCGGCATCGAGCCCCTCGGCACCGGCTGCACCGTCCCGGTGCTCTGGCGCCACGTCCCGGCGCTGACGCTCCACCTCGACGCCGCGGCGCGGCAGCGGCTCGGCGGGCTCTGAGGACGGCGGCCCACTAGGATGGGCCCATGTCCGAACTCGAGTTCCTCGGCGACGTCCACGCGGACGGCCGCCACCGGTGGTCCCAGGCCGACCTGGACGACGCACCCGCGGCCGCGCGGGTGGACGACCTCTCCTCCGTCGCGCCGGGGAGGCAGGGGCGCGGTGTCCTCTTCCGATGGCTGCTCTCCGAGGCCCGCCCGGGGGACGGCGCGCGCTTCGCCTGCCTCGAGTCCTCGGACGGCTCCTTCGCCGCCAGCATCGAGCTCGCGGACCTCGAGCACGCCATCGTCGTCCACGCCGGCGATGGGGGCCTCCTCACTCCGGAGCGAGGGGGGCCCTTCCGGTTCCTCGTCCCCGGGGCGACCGACGCCTGCGGCAACATCAAGCAGCTGGGGCGAGTGACCCTCGGGGCGACGCCGGACCGCGACACGCGCCCCCCGGTCGAGGAGCGCACCTGCTGATCAGCCGCCTACCCGGAAGCGGGGGACGTACCAGGCCCACTGCTCCGGGTGCGCGGCGATCCAGCGGTCGAAGACCTCGTTCTGTCTCCGGAGGAGGTCGGCCTCGGCCCCCTCGCGCGGGAGGTCGCCGCGGAGGTCGAGGGGCTCCTCCACCGACAGGCGATACGCCCCATCGGTCCGGACGCAGCGGATCGGGACGAGCGGCGCCCGCCACGCGCGGGCGAAGGCCGCCGGCGCCGTCATGGTGGGGGCGGGGTGGCCGAGGAATGGGAG